>JAICMD010000025.1 GCA_025929405.1 Mucilaginibacter sp.
ACCTTTAAAAAAGAAGAACGGTTATGTAATAAAAAGCTTATTGACGGGCTTTATCATAACGGTTCTTCTTTTTTATGTTATCCTTTTAAAGTTTCATGGCTTACCGTTACCCAACCGCAGCCGGTTTGCGCGCAGGTATTGTTTGTTGTTGCAAAAAAACGTTTTAAAAAAGCGGTTGACCGCAATTTGCTTAAGCGCCTGATGCGCGAAGCATACAGGTTAAATAAGCAGCAATTACTGTATGATTTGTTAGCCCCTGTCGAAAAGAAAATTGTGCTTTCGGTAAGTTATATCGGTAATGAAATAAATTCATACGATATGATAGAAAAGAAAATGCAAAAGCTGTTAACACAACTTGGTCAAAAGGTTAGCGCATGAAAGCCATTGTAAATACCTTTAAAAATATCATTGGCTTTATTTTTATAGTATTGATAAGGTTGTATCAGTATTTAATTTCGCCGCTTACGGGGGCGTCATGCAGGTACACGCCTACCTGTTCGCAATATGGTATCGAAGCCATCCAAAAGTATGGCGCTTTTAAAGGCGGATGGTTAACTTTGAAGCGCATTGGCCGTTGTAACCCCTGGGGGGGGCATGGGCATGATCCTGTACCATAAAACATGAGTTATATATTACAAATTGAAACCGCCACCACCGTATGTTCAGTAGCCTTGGCAAATGATGGCGAATTGTTAGCTGTTAGGGAGATTGATCAGCGTAATATTCACGCAGAAATTATAACCATATACATTAATGAGCTTATTGCATCAGGGGGGATTAGTTATAATGATCTGGATGCAATTTCGGTAAGCTGCGGCCCCGGATCGTATACCGGCTTGCGTATAGGCATATCAACCGCCAAGGGCTTATGCTATGCACTTGATAAGCCATTGATAGCTATAGAAACCCTGGATGCAATGGCCGATGGAATTATTGAGTTGAACAATTACGATAGCAATACCTTATTGTGCCCCATGATTGATGCCCGCCGTATGGAAGTATATACGGCTTTGTTTGATAACACGGGTAACAAAATTAAAGCAACATCGGCTGATATTATTGATGAAAGCAGTTTTGCCGGGCAGTTGCAAAACCATAAAGTATTATTTTTTGGCGATGGAGCCGAAAAATGTAAATCCGTTTTAACCCATCCAAACGCACTTTTTTTAGATGGCTACATTAATTCGGCTGCGCATCTTACCAGGCAGTCGGCAGAAAAATTTGCTAAAAAGAACTTTGAAGACGTAGCTTATTTTGAGCCGTTTTATTTAAAGGATTTTTTGGTGACCCAAAAGAAAGGTTAATAATTCTTATCTTTTTTAAATATCTTATCATACAGCTTTCCTAAAAAGCCTTTTTCGCCATTGGGTACATAACTGGCATTCATCGGCGATTCGATCAGGTTGCCAAACTTTAAGGAAAATCCTATATAAAAGCTTGCTCCCGAATATCTGCCCGGAATAGTAGCTACATAATTGCTGCCCTGTATGGCATCCTGCAAAAAATGGGCGCTTTGATATATGGCATCGCTGCCTATAAAAAACTCGGTGTTAGGCGTTTTGATCATAAACTGCCCGCCCAGGCCAAATATCTTTAAATCATTATAAAACGAAGTAAGCGATACGGTATATTTATCGTATTGTACCGGTGCAACAAGTGCCCCGGTTAAACCATTATAAAACAACTGTTTTGATATAACTACAGTGGGCGAAAACTTAATAAGCCTGTTGTAATCAAACCAGTAGTTTCTGTTAACGCTTACCTCGGCAACGCCGTTAATTGCTGTGGTAAAGTTGCCCGTAATCTGGCTGGCAGATGTAATGCCATTTAATTTGTTGCTAACGGTATTTTCGCTGGCGTAGTTTTGCGATACCTCTATCTGGGCGGTATCCCCGTTGAAAGTGGATATTTTAGATGTATTACCCGCCCAATGTATAAAGCCAAGATCTTTCAGGTTAAATTGAAAATTATAGCCTTTGTCGTTTTTATAGCTGGCACCAATACTAACAGCAGCCCCGGGATTAGTAAAGCCTAATCCAATTTGCTCAATAGTGCTGCCGTTATTCCCAAGCCCGCCTTTATAATTAACGCCGGACAGTGTTAATGTTGCTAAACTGTTAGGGACATCAAAATATAATTGCGAATTGAATATTGAATATTTTTGATAATTAATACCCGATAACAAACTTACTTTAACACCCAACGCCACCTTTGGTGTAACCTGCTCGCGAAAGCTAACACCAAGCTGATGGTATGCCTGCGAAAAATACCGGTCGTTAAAGGCATTATTATAAGTTGTGGTATTGAAGTTATTTGTTCCGCCAAACAATGCAAGTGTTTCATTAGTTATAATTCCCCTTGCTTCAAAATTTGTTTTCCAGAAAAAACCCAGTTCCCGGTTGCCGGTGGGGTTGGTATAAATTTTTAGCATTAAAATATAATTGCCGGCATTTGCATTAAGATAATTGTAGCGGTTATTGCCGGTACTTACACCGGTAATATTGTAAAACCCCGAAAATATCCTACTTTTTACTGCCGATTGGCCCTCGCCGCTAAAAAAAGCATTGCCGCTTAAATTGGGTACAAAAAAGTTGGAAGCGAATTGCCTGCTTGAATCGGGTATGAAAGATCTTTGCGATGGATTTTCAAACGCATCATACAAGGTGCCTGTATTATACTGAGCAAACCGCTGACTAAAAGCCTTAATTGTTAAAATTAACAGGCAGCTAACAAGTAAAACTTTCTTCATGTAAATAAATGCCCCAAATTATGTGATGGCTAAAGATAAAATTCAAATTAATTTTATAAAAATATATTGGTGTATAACTGCAAAGCAGTTATTTAACTCCGGTACTATCGGCATCATTAAGCTTCATACACACATTGGTATAAAATTTTTTGTTAGCTGCAGTAAGCTGAAATGATACTGAATAAAAGTTTTTCCACCCAGGTACATTGTTTTGATAAGCATCATAAAAATTGTCGTTTAAATCTCTTTTAAATTGAGCTTGTACATTTTTTACGTTCATATACCATGATATGTTGCTTCTTTCGGTAAGTAAGTTGTTAAAGGTTTTATATTGCTCCAGCTTGCTTTGAAACTTACGGTTGATATACGAATCGTAATAACTATTAATTTCTTCGGCACTGTTGGCAAGTATCAAATAATTATCAACTATCATAAACCACGGATGGTCAAACAGGCTAAAAGGGTCGCCTAATAAAAAGTATGGGAGCTTATTGTAGTTTAACCGGCCCATATTATCATTGCTCATGGTGGCCGCATTATACATAATGGGCTTAAGCCTGGAGCCGTCAGTTAATTCAATTATGGCTAATTTTTCCTGATAACGGGTAGTTACTACGGCAAATTCATTGCCCAGCAGATTTTTAAATTCTCTGTCCAGGTTTATACCTGTTTCGGTATTTACTTTCTTAAATATCGAATCTCTTTCGTGTTCAAGTCCGGCTTTAACCTGGTAAGCAGCCAGATTGGTTTTAAATTGCTTTGGGTTGGCAACTGCAAAATTTATACTATATGCTGTGGTTGATGGAAAAATATCTTTTAATTGATTTTCAACAGATTGCTGATCGATAAATAAGTTTAAATAACCAATTGGCATGTTTGGTTCAATTTGCGAAAACCCGCTAAACATTAAAGCATTGCTTTTAAAATTTAAAGTTAAGGCGGCCAATGCGGGCAGTGTTTTAAACACTTTAAAAATATCGGTATTCTTGTTTTTAAAAAGCTCATCAAACAAGGGCTGTAACTGGCTATAGTTTATATAAAGATTAGCCAGCGAGTTTGAGCTTTGTTTATTAGGAAGCAATACAAAACTCTGTTTGCCTTTTTTGGGATCATATTGTGCGCATTGGGTAATCAGGTTGTTTGAAAAACTGCCTGATAATATGCCATCTTCGGTACTTAGCAGATAAAAACGCTTTTTAAGGATGTTTGAATAAATAGTGTAACCCTTTTTTTCGGCTATGGTTACAGGGGTTATTACTAAACCTGTGTTTTTTTGCCCGGCTAGTTCGTCCAGGTCGGTGGGTTTAAATTTTGAATTTGCTGCCATAGTAAGCAACAACTCAACATTATTATTTTTTAGCGGATGCAGTGATATAAAGATGTTTTGTTCGGCAAAAAAAGGAGCAAGGTAGGGGTTTAATAATATTTGCGTACGTAAAGTATCAAGTTCGGTTAAGGTTTGTTTACCAATTACTGATGTAAATAACTGGTTATCAGCAAATATATCATAAAATCCCTTGTCGTTATTTATCTCTAATATCAGTGCCGCATCCGGTGGTATGGCCAGCATGGTTTCATAAGTGCGCGGACCGCTTCTGTCCAGATTTTTAAAGTAAACAAACGTAACCGTTATTACGGCAACAAATAAAATTGTAGTACATATAATTAATTTTTTCATGTTTGTTTACGCTGCAAGTTAGATTTTTACTTCCACGCATTCAAGTAATACTTTCAATTGGTTACCTTAGATTTTTCATATCTTTATATACCAATGAACAAACGAATAATTATCACAGCCGCAATTTTGGGTATGTTAGCCGTAATAACCGGGGCATTTGGTGCGCACGGGTTAAAGGGATTGATAACCGCTTCGCAATTAGATGTTTGGCATACGGCGGTTCAATATCATTTTTACCATGTTTTTGCCTTGCTGTTCCTGTCAACTTTTGGGCGGTTTAAAAACAATATGATCGTGGTTAGTTATTATTTTTTTACGTTCGGTATAATTTTGTTTTCAGGCTCATTGTACCTGTTAGCCTGTCGTGATGTGTTGGGGTGGAGCTGGTTATCAGTTATGGGGCCAATAACTCCAATAGGCGGCCTGCTGTTTATTATTGGCTGGATAACACTTGCCTTAGCCGCATTAAGACATAAATAATTCTGGATGCTCGAATTTTCTGATGTTGCACATATTGACCGCAAAACACTTTTTGTTGAGGTGGTTTTGCCATTGGCCATTTCAAAAAATTACACCTACCGTGTACCGTTTGAAATGAATGATGCCGTTGCTGTAGGCAAACGCGTTGTGGTGCAGTTTGGCAAAAGCAAATTATACACGGCAGTTATCATAGCCATATCGCAACATGCCCCCGAAAAGTACGAAGCAAAATACATCATCGAAATATTGGATGAGCGACCGGTAGTAACCACCAAACAATTAGAGTTTTGGCAGTGGTTGGCTGATTACTATATGTGCAATATGGGCGATGTGATGAACGCTGCCCTTCCATCAGCATTAAAACTGGCCAGCGAAACCCGCATTGTTTTAAATAAAGAATTTGAGATTGATAAATCAGCCTTAAATGATAAGGAATTTTTAATTGTTGAGGCGCTGGATATACAACCCGAACTTACTGTAAGCGATATTGCCAAACTACTTGGGCAAAAAACAGTGATGCCTATTTTAAAGCTGCTGTTTGAAAAAAATGTGATCAATAGATCAGAGGAGGTGAGCGAGCGGTACAAGCCGCGTAAACGTACGTTTATTACACTGAATCCGGTTTATCACGATCAGGATAATTTAAAGGAGCTATTTGGCATACTTGAAAAGCGCGCCCCCAAACAGGCCGATGCGGTTTTGGCTTACATTAAACTTGCCCGTCATCAAAAAGCAATTTCAAAAAATGAATTGATTGAAGAAAGCGGGGCCGGTGCGGCAAGTATTACTTCATTAATTGAAAAAGAAATATTTATTGCTGAAGAAAGAAACATAAGCCGGTTATATGACGGCGAGGATGAAATAAATGCTGACTTTACGCTGAGCGAAGAACAGCAAAATGCAATTAGCACAATAACATTGCAGTTCCAGGAAAAAGATGTGGTGCTGCTGCATGGTGTAACCTCATCCGGCAAAACGCAGGTGTACATCAGGCTGATTGAACAGATGATAAATACCGGTAAACAGGTGCTTTATTTATTGCCCGAAATTGCGCTTACTACCCATATAATTGAACGTTTGCGACAATACTTCGGCACAAGCATAGGTATATACCATTCAAAGTTTAATGATGCTGAACGTGTAGAGGTTTGGCAAAAGGTTTTAAATAACGAGTACAAGGTAATATTGGGCGCACGGTCGTCAGTATTTTTGCCGTTTGCCGATCTGGGTTTGATTGTTGTTGACGAGGAGCACGAAATATCCTACAAACAATTTGACCCCGCCCCACGCTACAATGCCCGCGATGCTGCTATATTTTTGGCCAATATGTATAATGGCAAAGTGTTGCTGGGTTCGGCTACGCCATCATTTGAGAGCTATTTTAATGCACGTACCCATAAATACGGCTTTGCCGAACTGACTGAACGTTATGGCGGTGTACAAATGCCAACTATTGAAGTTGTGAGCATTGCCGAGGAAACAAAGCGTAAAACCATGCAATCGCACTTTAGCAGTGTGCTGATGGCCGATATGCAAACTGCTTTGGGTAATAAGGAGCAGGTAATATTGTTTCAAAACCGGCGTGGTTATGCACCGGTTTTATTGTGCAGGGTTTGCGCCTATACACCCAAATGTATTAACTGTGATGTAAGCCTTACCTATCATAAACATTCCAATAAACTGCATTGTCATTATTGCGGATATAAAGAGGATATACCTTCAGTTTGCCCGGCCTGTGGCTCAACGCATCTTGAATATAAAGGCTTTGGTACAGAAAAGGTAGAAGACGAATTAACTATTTTACTGCCTGATGCACGGATAGCTCGTATGGATCTGGACACAACCCGTTCGCGCACCTCCTTGCAAACCATCCTGAATAACCTGGAAGAAAAGAAGATTGATATATTGGTAGGTACCCAAATGGTAGCCAAAGGGCTTGACTTTGCCGATGTTACCGTAATTGGCATTATTAATGCCGATAGTTTGCTTAAATTTCCTGATTACCGCGCTAACGAACGCAGTTACCAGTTGCTGGCACAGGTAAGCGGCAGGGCAGGGCGCAGGGGAAAGCAAGGCAAAGTAGTTATACAAACTTATGATCCCAACCACCGCGTAATTAAACAGGTTATTGAAAATAATTACCATGACCTGTATTTTACCGAAATGGAAGAGCGTAAAAGCTTTAAGTACCCGCCATTTTACCGGATCATCAACCTGGATATTAAACACAAAGATCCCGAGATACTTTATAACCAATCAACTTACCTGGCTAATGAATTACGCAAACAATTTGGCGACAGGGTAATAGGTCCTGAAGCGCCATTAATAAGCCGCATACGCAACTATTATATTAAAACCATTATGCTGAAGTTTGAGAAGGACGGCGTATCAATTAATAAAGCAAAGGCTACCATACGTGATGTGATTACACAGTTCCAAACTACAAAATTGAGTAAGGGAAGTGTGGTTCAGGCTGATGTAGATCCGTATTAGGATAATCTATCTTAAGGTTATGCTTTTAATTTGTATTTGTTCATTTCCGGCGCCAACACCAGCTTGCCCGCAATATGACCTATCATTTAAAATAACATACGATACAATAACTTTTGCCTTGTTCTGCATATATGCGCTATCCAAATTTACAGGCTTGTGCCATTTTTGGTCATAATCTGTAACTATAAACCATCCGCATCCGTCATACGCCGGGTCTCCTGTGAAATTTACAGTGGCATTTGCATTAACTACGGTTGGTAGGTCCGGCTGTTTTTTGCACCCTAACGTAACAACAATTAAAAAAAGCAGGAATAAGAATGTATATTTTTTCATGATAACGTTTTATTAATATTACGTATCTGTATGTCAATATGCTACAATAGTGTATTAAAAATATTTATAGTAAAGCTACCTATTTGCATAACTTTGCTATACAAATGGCATATAAATTCGTTGATAATTATCGTGAACAAGGCGCAAGAAAAAAACTTGTAGAGGAGCTGAAAAAAAAAGGTATCGCTGATGAACAGGTTTTACAAGCCATAGGCAAAGTACCGCGCCATTATTTTTTTGATGAAACGTTTTGGAACCAGGCTTATAAAGATATTGCGTTTCCGATAGGCGAGGGGCAAACCATTTCGCAGCCTTACACCGTAGCCTACCAAACCGAATTGCTTCATATTAATAAGGGCGACAAGGTTTTAGAAATTGGTACCGGCTGCGGTTATCAAACCTGTATTTTACTGGAACTTGGTGCCAAAGTTTATACCATTGAACGTCAGGAAAAACTTTACGAACGCACCAAACAGGTACTTCCGCATATAAAATATAAACCAAAATTCTTTTTGGGCGATGGTTCAAAGGGCATCCCTCTACATGCGCCCTATGATAAGATAATTGTAACGGCAGGTGCGCCCACTGTCCCTGAAATATTGTTAGATCAGCTAAATATTGGTGGTATACTGGTTATCCCGGTAGGCGATGAGAACTCACAAAAAATGGTAACCATCCTTAAAACCGGCGAGCATGATTACGAAAAGCACGTGCTGGATACCTTTAGGTTTGTACCGCTGGTAGGGGATAAAGCCTGGTAGGGGATTTCGGATTTCGAATTTTCAATTTCGGATTTAAACCGACATAACAAATTCGAAATCGAACATCCGAAATAAAAACTATCGCTTCATCGCTCTATCCATTTCAACCTTATTGTCGCGTTCTTTCAGGGTTTCGCGTTTATCATAGGTTTTTTTGCCTTGTGCTAATCCTATCTCCAATTTGGCAAAGCCCCGCTCGCTGATAAACAGGGCTAATGGCACAATGGTTAGTCCTTTTTCTTCGCCGCGGGTTTGCAGTTTTTTAAGCTCTTTTTTATTGAGCAGCAATACCCTGTCGCGCTTGGCCTCATGGTTATAAAATGAACCGAAGGAATATTCAGAAATGTGCAGGTTGCGCACATAAAGCTGGTTATCAATAAAAGTGCAAAAGGCATCATTAAGATTTGCCTTACCATCCCTTATCGACTTAATTTCAGTACCCAGTAATTTTATACCGGCGGTATATTTATCCAGTATGGTGTACTCAAAATAAGCTTTTTTATTTTTTATATAGATTTTATCCTGGCTCATATTATTGGATTGCAAACTTACGCAAAAATCTGCTATGTCATGAGGAGGTACAACGAAGCAATCTCGTCGCATGCAATAAACGCGAAGAGATTGCTTCGCTCACCCCGGCCCGGCTCAATTCCGGCTCGCAATGACAATTAAGAATTATTTTTTCAAAGGCTTAACCACCAGTACCGGCACATTAACCTTATGCCGCACCTTATTTACCGTAGTGCCAAATATCAGATCCTTAATTGCTTTATGCCCATGAGATCCCATCACCAAAAAATCTATATTATTACCTTTTACAATATCGGCAATAGCAGTTGATGCTGTGCCATAACCAATTTTGGCTTCGGCTTTATACCCCAGTTTTTCAAGGGCAATGGCATATTGGTCAAGGTTGTCAACATCACTTTGCGTTTCGTGATCCATAACCTCGCCGCCGTTATAATGCGCTCCGGCAGTTTCAACAACATGAATCAGGGTATAGGTGGCATGTTTGCCGCCCTGCATAATAGCATGTCTTATAGAGTCGGTATCGTTTTTTGAAAAATCAATACTTACGCCAATGCGGCGATAATGTATAGCATCCAGGTTATTTATAGCTGATGCAATGCCATGCGGTACATAAGTAGGGGTGTCGGCATGTTTAAATAGCAAAGGCCTTAACAATACATATAGCAATAGCAGGGCAATAGCAATTATTACGGGTATTACCAAAGCATACATCCATACTGCTGTTTGGGGCGAGGCATTTACCCAGGTGTTAAGCTGCTGAATAACCAGTTTAACATTTAATGCTATTATTAGTGCCGCACAAAGCCATGATATTAGTTTGGTTGTTAGGCCTATGGTAAAATTGCCCATCTTTTTCCTGTCGGATGTAAAATGAATAAGCGGAATAACTGCAAAGCCCAATTGCAGACTTAATACCACCTGGCTCAATATAATTAAGTTGCCTAAACCCCGCTCGCCAAAATATATAATGGTAAACACGGCAGGCACAATGGCCAGTATACGGGTTAATAACCTGCGTAGCCAGGGTTCAATACGCAGGTTAATGTGCCCTTCCATAATTATCTGCCCTGCAAGGGTACCGGTAATGGTTGAGCTTTGTCCTGCGGCTATTAGCGCAATAGCAAATAATACCGGGGCAGTTGAGCCGAAGATATGATTAAGCAGCTTATAGGCATCCTGTATTTCGGCGATCTGGAAATAGCCATTTTTAAAAAAAGCGCTTGCAGCTAATATCAATATAGCAGCGTTAACAAAAAACGCCAGATTAAGCGCAATAACCGTGTCCATAAAATTAAATTTTATAGCTGTTTTTATGCCCTCATCCGTGCGGGTAATTTGCCTGGTTTGCACTAGGGATGAATGCAGGTACAAATTATGGGGCATAACGGTAGCGCCTATTATGCCAATAGCCACATATAATGCATCGCCGGTTAAATTACCCGGGATAAATCCCTTGGCCACTTCTTTAACGTCAGGCGTTACAATAAACATCTCTATTAAAAAGGATAAGCCAACTATAAATATCATGGATATGATAAAAGTTTCCAGTTTGCGCATGCCTTTGTTCATTAAAAAAAGCATCAGCAGGGTATCGGTAATCGTTAATGATACGCCCCATATCAACGGCAGGTTAAATAATAGCTGCAAACCAATGGCCATACCAATAATCTCGGCAAGATCGCAGGCTATGATGGCTAACTGGGCCAGTATATACAGGCAAAAATTTACAAAGCGCGGATAGGTGTTTTTAGAAACCTGCGCCAGATCAAGCCCGCGCACAATGCCCAGCCTTGCGCTTAATGATTGCAGCAGCAAGGCAATAAGGTTTGAGGCAAACAGCACCCATATTAACCTGTAGCCAAAGGCACTACCGCCCGCAATATCAGTTGCCCAGTTGCCCGGGTCCATATAGCCAACGCTTATCAGGTAAGCCGGACCCAAAAAGGCCAGTATTTTTTTCCACCCGGTTTTGTTTTCGGTATTTACCGAATGGTGTACGTTACCTAATGATTCGTTATGGTTGTTATTCATATAATTAATAAATTATTAGCAACGTCGCGGCTTATATGTATTTTATTGTCTTCTGTTTGTATGATCATGGAATTATCGTATTCAATAACATCAATTACATTTATTGTTTTCCCGATGGTGAGTTTGTGTTTTTCCAGGTACTGTAAAAAGATTGGGGAGTGGTCGCTAACGCCCGATATTACGCAGCTTGCATTTACTTTAACTGTAGCAACCGGAGCCAATTTATGATTTTTAAAGTTGCCATTACTGTCAGGAATCGGATCGCCATGCGGGTCGCGCCGGGGATAGCCCATAAATTTATCCAGCCTGTCAATCAATTCGGTTGATGATATATGCTCCATCTCTTCGGCCATATCATGCACTTCATCCCATTTAAAATTTAATTTCTCAACCAAAAAGTATTCCCACAGGCGGTGTTTACGTATAATGCTTACCGCAATTTTTTTTCCGGCAGGGGTAAGGCTGGCACCCTGATACTTAGCGTAGTTTACTAATTCTTTGTCAGCAAGTTTTTTAAGCATATCAGATACCGAAGCCGCTTTGGTATTCAATAAGGCAGCTATCTGGTTGGTGCTAACTGTTTCAGCATCAAACGATAAGTGGTAAATTGATTTTAAATAATTCTCTTCGGCTAAAGTATTCATTTAAACAAATCTAATAAAAAATTTAGACAAGTCTAAATTTTAATAAAAATTTAATTTTTTTCAAATCATAATAAAACAAATTTAATTTTGTATGTTAGAATAACTTAATAAAGGTCGCTATGGCAACAGAAATGGATAAAATAGATCTGCAGATATTAAAAATATTGCAGGAGAACGGGAGAATAACCAATTTACAACTTTCAAACGAAATAGGGCTTTCGCCTGCACCTACTTTGGAGCGTGTGCGCAAGCTGGAACATCTGGAATATATTAAAAGTTACCATGCGCTTGTTGACGAAGAGAAGCTTGGCCTGGGTATAAAAACATTTATACAGATATCGCTTGATTTTCATCAAAAGGATACTATACAAACATTTATTAACGAGATACAAACCATTAAGGAGGTTACCGAATGCCATCACGTAACCGGGCAATGCGAGTTTTTATTGAAGGTTTATGTGCGTGATATTAAATCGTACGAGCAACTGATCATGGAGAAAATAAGCCGCATCAGCGTGGTTAAAACATTCCAAACCATGATGATACTATCCACCAACAAAAAAGAGCCTATAGTGCCTTTGGAATATTAGTTTCTACATTATATATTGTTGTAACCCCTGATGGTAAAACTTGCGAAGTCTCAATGACTTCGCATGTTGTTTTTATAATTATTATAGAGATATTAGCTTTATCAGTTAATAATTTCTCCTTTATTAATTGCCAGTTTTTCGCGCCATTTTTGTAGTTCTTCGGGTGTTACTTTTACCCAATCGGTTACCTCGCCAACTATTTTTAATGGTGCCAGGCTGCGATAAGAACGCGAAGGATTACCCGGAAATTTTTTGTCGGTCACATTCGGGTCGTTTTCAAAGCTATCAGTCGGTTCAACTATGTAAACGCGCTCGCTGCCATTGCCTTTGGCCAATGCTGCTGCAAGCCCGGCTCCGTTTACCAGCCCTGTAAAATAAATATGGTTCATTACCAATTCTTCCTTGTAATTTGACATCCCTCCGGGCATTAATAAGTCGCCTGCCTGTAAATCTGCTCTGGTGCCATGATAAAAAGGCCCTTTGTCTGTTGGTTCAGTTTTGGATGTAGTAGCCAGTTCATTATTTATTTTTGCGTTTTCATGATCGCCTAAATCATCGTAGCATTTGGCAATATTTAAATACAAAGAAGATAGTGCCCCTTTAACCGAGTGATCGTTTACAGTTAATGCAAATTGTAAGGCTGTTTGGTACCATTCTAATTTATCCTTAATGTTAGTTTGAACTCTGGCAATATAAAAGGCGGCAATATATTTTTCAAAATCATTTACAGCTTCATTATAAGCTTGCAGAAAAAGCTTGCCGGCGTTTTTATTATTTCCCTGCTCTTCCATAGCCATGCCCTGCATACAGAGTTTAATGATATTGTTATTAGGGTTAAATTCCATTTTGCAATTTATTTAATTGTTGGGATAGCTTAGAAGTTATGACTTTCGAAGTCCCGAAGACTTCGAAGGTTTATTTTTTTATCTGCTGATAGCTTGATTTATTCTCCAACCGTGCTTGTTTGTACTTCGCCGACTTTTTTATAATTGGTCATAATAACACCTTTCGGTGTGGTGGTACTTTCAACCAAAGTAAATGCTTTAGGCATTGCGTTATCGTCAAATAACCTTTTGCCTTTACCCAGTATAACAGGGTAAACATTTAGCCAAAACTCATCAACCAGATCGTGTTTCAGCAGTAATTTCACCAACTCGCTGCTGCCCCATATTTTAAGGTCGGGGCCGTCGGTGTTTTTTAGCGCTTTAATGTCGTCAACATTTTTAAGCAGCTTTACATTTTGCCAGCCGGTAGCAAGCGGGTCAGTCTCTTTTACGCTGTTTGATATAAAGTATTTGGTTACCTCATTAACACCGGGCCATTGCTCGGCGTGCTGGGGCCAGTAGCCTGCAAATATCTCAAATGTTTTGCGGCCCAACAATAAATCAGCAGGTATCAGTTGTTTTTGCATTACCTGGCCGGCAGTTTCGTCGCCCAGCGGCGCTGTCCAGCCGCCATATTTAAAGCCGTTTGATGTATCTTCTTCCCGTCCTCCGGGTGCCTGCATTACACCATCCAGTGTAATAAATGATAGAACAATAATTTTCCGCATGATGATGATCTCCTTTTGTTTAATTATTTCATAGATTATTGAATAATGTAAATCTCGATAAAAAGGAATTAACCACAGCGGGCAATATGCGGCAAATTATGGGGTTATATATGACAGATAGTATGGTTTGGATTTGTTAATACGGAGTAAAGCAAACTATACCATTTAAAAAATGTTTCACATAAAATTTAACTACCATGAAAAAACTTTTTTTATTTGCCAGCCTCCTAAGCCTATGTTTATTTGCCTGTAAAAAGAATAATAATACTTCTGCCGGTTCATCACACGTAACAGTAAAAATGACCGACGCCCCGGGCGCATTTGACGCAGTTATACTTAATATTAAAAGCGTAATTATAACTACTGATAAAGGCGACCAGACACTTAATGTTAATGGCGGGCCGATTGATATCCTGCGTTTCCGATCAGGTAAAGATACCGTTTTGGCCGATCAGGATATTCCTGCCGGTAACATACAGCAGGTACGATTAGTGCTTAATGATAGCGGTAACCGTGTTGTTATTGCAGGTGTATCTTATGATTTGACCACACCAAGCGGCCAAACATCCGGCGTTAAACTTAATTTACATGATAATCTTACCGCAGGTATTGCCTATACCATGCGCCTGGATTTTGATGCCGCCCAATCAATTGTATTAACCGGTAACGGAAAATACATGCTTAAACCCGTAATACGTGCCATTGCTACTGCTGCTTCGGGCGCATTAACAGGTATTGCAAGCCCCGCAGCTTCATCGCCCAAAGTATACGCTATTATGGGTACAGATACTGTTGGCGCTGTAGCTGATGCTACCGGCAAATTTTATTTCCCCGGTTTAGCGGTTGGAACTTATCAGGTAAAGTTTACGCCTGTTAGTCCTTATCAAACAAAAACCGTTAATAATGTTATTGTTACCAATGGTAATGTAACCGATATGGGTACTGTTACCATTACCCAATAGTTATATCATTAAGGTCATAACAAAGCCTCTTGCATTAATGCAAGAGGCTTTTTGCTATACATTTTTGTACTTAAATTGCAGCAATCTGCCTTAGTACAAGCTCCATCAGGCTTTACACGCCATTAGGTTTAAACTAACTGATCTTCCCTTTATTATCCCAATGGTCTTTAATTATTTTACCTTCATTGTCGGTTAATAACCTTCTGGCAAAACGTTCGCCTTTAATTTTGCCCCGTTCATCGGCTTTGCCTAAAAAAGTAATACAGGGTTTCCCGCATCATCAGTTTTAAACGCAAGGTCATACCGGCCTATATGTTTTTCAATCATAACATCAGCTTCATAAGTTTTACTTAATATCTTTTGAATATCCTTACCCAGCTTCATTTCATTAAATGTGTTTTACCATCACCAGCTTATACTTATAGCCTGGTTGCCATGAATGGTATATTCAAAATCATCTGCGCGCTGATCAACAGAATCAATCTGTTTCTGGTCATCCTGGTTACCGGCAGTTATTTTAAATACGGGTAATTTATCCTCGCCTCTATTAATAATCTTCATCCTGCAGGTCAGCCTGCTATCGCCTGATACATCAAAACGCATGGTATTTCCTTTAATAGTCTGATTAAGCACAGGATAATCAATATAAATTAAAAAATCATGTCCGGGTACGCGCATATATTGGCGTGGTACAATACCAAATGCCAGCCCGGCGCCATATACTTCTTGTCCAACGCCGCCTGATTGTTCCCAACCATCATGTATATCTTCCAGCGCCACCCATAATTTAGGGTCAAGCTCACCCGTTTTAGGCTTTTTACAAAGCATATCTTCGGGTAACATAGGTGGATAATAAAGTATCATTCTATGTACGGCGTATCTAACAAACTCAGCCAATAGTAATCTTACTGATGGCAGCAGGTCAATACCATTGGCATAGCTTAAAAATTCATGCACGCCGGCATACGATTCCTGCTCCTCATACACCGCTGTGTATGGCGCATCGCTAAGCGGGAAGAGTTCAAAAAATGTCGAAAAGTTTTTACCAAAACCATATTCACATTCCCAAAGTGCTACATTTTTAAAAATGTTAGCTAAAAAAAGATAGCTCAGGTCGCGGTATAATTCTGTTTTAGTTTCCCGGTAAAGGTACATCATTGCCTTAGCCGCAAACATGGTGTTATTGGCTTGGTACAATACGTTAAAACCATGCTGTTTCATAGACCGTGCAGCCTTCTCGGCCTCGTCAAAATACTTTTGCTCCTTTGTAAGCTCCCATACCTGCAGCATTACATGCGCATAAAGCCCGGCCACATCTTTTTCGCCCCCTTCGCCGGGTTTAGTTTCAGCTTTAACTACCTCAAGCGTATCCATTTTATAAAATACCGGCCAGCAATATTTAAAATGGTGGGCAACCTTAATGGCATAGCCTACCGAGTTAAGCAGCAGTTCTTTGGCAACACCATCGCCGTTTAACGCCATCCTGGCCAGGTTAAGTAAAGGATGATGCAAATACCAGGCATCCATTACCAAAGGTTTCTTTTGCTCTTCAGATTCGTCCAGTTTATCCACCTCGTTGGGTAACCAGCGCATAATGGTGCCTATTTTTTCATCATAAAAGGCCTTTAACCCGTCACCTATCTCATTAACAATTTTACAATACTCACCGCTCCAGCGCATATAATCACGTACGGGTAACAACACGGCAAGTTGTACCATAATTTCGGGCGGTGTTTCATAATCGCATAAATAAGCATTTAAATAGGGGTGGCCGCTGCGGTGTGCCCAACAACCTTTATTGGTTTCCAGGTCATGCAAGGCTTTGGGCAAAGCCTCCAGGTAATTGCGGTAAACAGATTTAGGTTTTGGCAGTAGTAAATACAAATTACTCAAAGCTTCAAGGAAACCCTTTGCAATATCAAACTGATTGGCAGGGCTTTGTTTGCTAAAGTTTATATATGCATCAGATAAAGTATATTTTTTACCCTTTTGCATGGGTTTTTCAAGCGCCTGCGGCAGGCCTAAACCCATCTCGGGCCATTGCCCGCCAACAGTGTCGGCGGCTGATGTTTCTGTATCAATATAATAGGTATTAAGCGCTGTAAGATTTTGTAGGTACATGAATGTGCCTTTAGCAGGCTTTTTAAATGAGCCATATAGCAATCCCGATCGTGTGCCTGTTTGGGATACATGTATTTCGCCTGATATTTCATGGTTGCCATACACAATAATGTCCCTGGGCCAAAAAGGGACGGACAAGTCATTTACTGGTTTTAATATAGCAACATAATGCAGTATGGGTTTATCAGCCACAGGTAAGTTAATAGTAACATTATACTCGCCAATGGCAGCAGAAAGACGAATATTAAAGGTTTTTTCATCAGTGTTTTTAACTTTAATATTGTCAAAACCGTCGGGCGAGTAAGCAGCTCTGAAAGCTATGTTTTGCCCGCTATTAAAACCTGCTATGATCCATAAGGAATCGCCCAGTAGTTTAATTTCGAAATCAAAATCGGCTACCGAAAAATGCTGCAGAGATTCCCCGGTAGATGCAGATAATTTTTGAATTGCGGCCATAGCCCATGGTGAAATTACGGTAGATGTCATTGTTTTATAAGATTATTTTAAGTTTTTCAATAAAAATTTACTTTACGTTTATCAATATTTACTCATGCTTACATAATGCAAACGGTGGATGATATTTATAGTTTCAAATTTTTATTGTTTATGTAATAATATGTTTGTGTTTAGGTGATAAGCCACTAAAGCAGGTAGTTTTTTCGGTAATTTGACTGGTGCTGTAACAACAGTGGGGATAAACCGGATAATAAATTTTGCCAATTTTTGTACCACGAGTGTCCGCGCTAAAAAATGCAAAATTTAAATTTTACGGATATAATCTATTGATTTAAAGAATTATACATCGGTTATTTAACTGACAAACTGTACCACGTTTGTACCACGCTGTCCGCGCTCGCGCGGACGCGGACACTGGTACAAACGCCCGGTATTATTATCTTAAATTTTGCTACTGTTCCATCCGGACTTTACAATATCATA
Organism: Mucilaginibacter sp.; assembly: GCA_025929405.1. Classification (GTDB taxonomy): domain Bacteria; phylum Bacteroidota; class Bacteroidia; order Sphingobacteriales; family Sphingobacteriaceae; genus Mucilaginibacter. The sequence goes on from JAICMD010000025.1 coordinate 17,865, forward strand.
ACACAAACAACACTATAACCACATATAGCCGCGGTATCTTAGTACCAACATAAAACATAAGGTTATGAAAGCTATATTAAATTTATTCAGCCATTTGCGCGATTGGATGATCTTAAAAAGCATGAGGTCTTCCTTTATCCACTAAGCTATTTAATAAACTTTTCTTTTAGCTAATTGTACTACTTTTGAGCCTTTGCGTTAGCTCAATTTAATGGAATCTACTACTATTCAGGATATACCGCTTAATAAGCAGTTTTTTGGTGATGATTTTGTGTGGGGTGTATCCACAGCAGCCCTGCAAATTGAGGGCGCCCATAACGCCGATGGTAAGGGCCAATCCATTTGGGATGTTTTCTCGGCACAAAAAGGCAAAATATTCGGCGGCCATCATCATTATACTGCCTGCGATTTTTATAACCGTTACCAGGAGGATATTGACCTTATTAAACAATTAAACATACAGGCTTTCCGGTTTTCTATATCATGGTCGCGCTTGCTGCCTAATGGCACCGGCAAAGTTAACCAGGCAGGTATTGATTTTTATAACCGCGTTATTAATTACTGCCTGCAACAAGGTATTGAACCCTGGATAAC
>JAICMD010000333.1 GCA_025929405.1 Mucilaginibacter sp.
AATAACGGGAGTATTGATGCCCGCAATGGCATCGGCAATAGCAACAGAAGTATGGGTATAGGCACCGGCGTTCATCACAATGCCATCAAAGCTAAAGCCTACCTCGTGCAGTTTGTTGATGATCTCGCCTTCAACATTGCTTTGGTAATAGGTAATATTTACATCGGGATAGCGGGCTTGCAACTCTTTTAAATAAGTTTCAAAACCGGTATCGCCGTAAATTGATTTTTCGCGTACGCCTAATAAGTTTAAATTAGGGCCGTTTATAATTTGTATATTCATTAGTTCAAACTTAGTTATAAATCAATTAAAACTAAAACCAATTGAATTGGCAGTCGGCAATAAAAGGTTTTCAGGCCTATTTAAAACTGGAAAGATCGCTTTCAAAAAATTCAATTGAGGCATATACACGCGACATTAAGCGTTTAGAGGAATATGCCGATACTCAACCACAAAACCTTAATCCGGAAAACGTAAAACTTGCCGACCTGCGCCTGTTTATTAACTGGATAAATGAGTTGGGCATGATACCTTCATCGCAGGCGCGCATATTATCAGGCATCAAAGCGTTTTATAAATACATGTTGATGGAAGATATAATTGTATCTGATCCATCCGAGTTATTAGAGTCGCCCAAAATAACCCGCAAACTGCCCGATACTTTAAGCTATACGGACATCAATAAAATGATAGAAGCTATTGATCTTTCAAAACCCGAAGGTACACGTAACAAAGCCATTTTAGAGGTATTATATGGGTGCGGGTTAAGGGTATCAGAGTTGACGGAACTTAAACTATCAAACCTGTATCTGGATATTGAATTTGTAAAAGTTACCGGCAAAGGCAGTAAGGAACGTTTGGTGCCTATTGGCAGCGCTGCTATTAAAGCTTTAAAAATTTGGATTGAGCAGGTGCGTGTACATATCCTCATAAAAAAGGGGGAGGAGGATATGGTGTTTTTAAACCGCAGGGGCAGCAGGCTTAGCCGTATGTATATTTTTATGGTGATAAAAGACCTTGCATTAATTACAGGTATCAAAAAAACTATCAGTCCGCATACTTTCAGGCATTCATTTGCTACGCATTTGGTTGAGGGTGGGGCAGATTTACGCGCCGTACAGGAAATGCTTGGGCACGAAAGCATTACCACTACCGAAATTTATACCCATTTGGACAGGGAGTATTTAAAAGGTACTATCAGTCAGTTCCATCCGCGCAGTTAGGCTTATCTGTTGCATGTATTGGTTTATATAAATAAGCTTTTTCCTTTTATGTAAACTTATAATAACTAAATTAGCCTTTAATAACCCTTTATACCTACTTATAAATATGAAAATAAAATATAATAATACGGCATTGCGTGCCCTGTTAATATTAACTACAATACTTTTTAATTTTAATGCAAGTACCGCACAAACCCGGGTACTTGTTTATACCAAAACTGCGGGGTATCACCATGCATCTATAGCTGTTGGTAAGGAAGCAATTATTAAATTGGGTAAAGCCAATGGTTTTGCAGTTGATACTACTGCCGATTCGACAAAGATTGTTGAAAGCAATTTAAAAAAGTATGCTGCTGTAGTATTTTTAAGCACTACCGGCAATATGCTAAACAGTTATCAGGAGGTTGATCTGGAGCGTTTTATACAATCCGGCGGTGGTTTTGTGGGGATACATGCTGCAGCTGATGCCGGTTATGACTGGCGCTGGTATGGCCGTTTGGTTGGTGCTTATTTTGACAGTCATCCGCGGCAACAACAGGCAACTATAGATGTGGTTGATAAGAATGATCCATCAACCAAAATGCTGCCTGCAAACTGGACCCGTAAGGATGAATGGTACAATTATAAAAATATACAGCCTGATATCCATGTTTTATTAAATCTGGATGAAAAAAGTTATACGGGAGGCAAAAACGGCGCAAACCATCCAATTGCCTGGTATCATGAATTTGATGGCGGCAGGGCATGGTATACCGGGCTTGGGCACACAGATGAATCATATAAAGAAGATTTGTTTTTACAGCATATTCTGGGTGGCATAAAGTATGCTATCGGTACCGGTAAGTTAGATTATACTAAAGCCAAAAGTAAACACGCGCCCGAAGCTAACCGTTTTACAAAAACACAACTATCGCTTGGCGCTTTTTATGAGCCTACCGAGATGACCATTTTACCAAATTTGGATATACTGATTGCCCAACGGCACGGCGAAATACTTTTATATAAAAACAGCACACACAAATTACTGCGTGCTGCTTTACTAAAAGTATATGATAAAGCTAATGTTAAAGGTGTAAATGCCGAAGAAGGTGTTTTAGGCATACAAAAGGATCCTGATTTTGCAACTAATCATTATGTATATATTTACTATAGTCCAATTGATACATCAGTAAACAGGTTGTCCCGTTTTAAACTTGAAAAGGATGTATTGGATCTTAAATCAGAAAAAATTGTATTGCAGGTAGCTTCTCAACGGCAGATATGCTGCCATACAGGTGGTTCAATAGCTTTTGGTAAAGACCACACTTTATTTCTTTCCACCGGCGATAATTCAACACCTTTTGATGAGCCAAATCCTAAAGGCAAACCCAATATC
>JAICMD010000046.1 GCA_025929405.1 Mucilaginibacter sp.
AATATAGAATGCACGTTATTAGCTTCATGTATTATATCAGGCTTAAAGCCCATGCGGCTGCAAATTTCTAATAATTTATCATTATATGATGGTGCATATTCTTTATTAAAAAATATAAATGGCTTATCCTTAATAAAATCTGCAATATTGGTATTGCTTTTAAACTCCTGGCTGGTATAGGGTACAACCACAACAAACGGATCAAAAAATAAAGTTTGTATTTGTAACTTATCTGAATGTACCGGCGCACGTAAAATCCCCACATCCAGCTTTCCCTGCTCAAGGGCTTCTATTTGTTTAACTGTTGGTCGCTCATATAAATTAGTTTTTATATGCGGAAAAACCGTACGCATAGCCTTCAATACTTCGGCCAGGTGTGTTTGATATACCGAACTGATGTAACCTACTTTTAATTCGCCGCTTTCAGACGAATGTATTTGTTTTACAACGGTTTTGGCTTCCTCCAGGTGAGATAATATATTGTCTACCTCGGCTTTAAAGTATTTGCCGGCATCGGTCAGGTTAACACGCTTATTGGTGCGCGTAAATAACTGTACACCTAACTCTTCTTCCAGTTCTTTTATTTGACGGCTTAACGGAGGTTGCGATATAAAAAGCCTTGCGGCTGCATTTCTGAAATGCAATTCTTCGGCTACGGCTTTAAAATAAAGTAAATGTCTTATTTCCATTTTGATACTTTTAAAATATCAATCATTGCAATATTTGATATTTTTCAAATATGATAAAAGGCTTTAATTTTGACAAACTGAAATATAATACCATGAAAACAGACTATTCGCAATTGGCTACCAATGATGAGATACGTACCCGTTTTGACAATGATGTTGAACGTTTTTCGAACCTTGATACCGGGCAGGCCACCACTATTGATGCACCACTTACCATGGAGCTATGTACCGAAGCCGCCAAATATGTAAACCCAAACGCTACCGAACTTTTAGATATTGGCTGTGGCGCAGGCAATTATACCCTTAAAATGTTAAGCAAAATAAATAACCTTAACTGTACACTTAATGATTTGAGTTTACCCATGTTACAACGCGCCGAGGGACGTGTTGCGGCCAAAACTACAGGAACAGTAACCTTGATACAGGATGATATGCGTAATCTTAACCTGCCCGATAATAAGTTTGATATTATATTGGCTGCTGCTACCCTGCATCATTTACGCGGGGATGACGACTGGAAGCATGTTTTTACTAAATTTTACAATGCATTAAAACCGGGGGGCAGTATTTGGATATCTGACCTGATAGCGCATGATTCCGGTCCGCTTAACCAGCTATTCTATCAGAAATACAGCGATTACCTGGACACTTTAGGCGGACCGGAATATCGCGAAAAGGTGTTGGCCTATGTAGCACATGAAGATACGCCACGATCAGTAAACTATCAGTTAGCCCTTTTAACTAAAGTTGGTTTTAAACAAGTTGAAATATTGCATAAAAACTCCTATTTCGCTGCGTTTGGTAGTATAAAATGATATACGCATAGAGTTACGGAGTTTTAAAAACTTCGTAACTCTTTTTTTATTAATTTTTGTTAGTAAAGCATCGTTTGCATCTCCACCGAATAGTAGGCGTAAATTTTAAAAACTTCGTAAGTCTTAACCTGGTGTTTTACATTCCGGCAAATTTTATCATCTTAGGCCGAAAATTAAAAAGCAAAAAATGATCAACGTAAACGAATATTTTGAAGGCGCGGTAAAATCACTGGCCTATACATCTGTAGATGGTAAATCAACTATTGGTGTTATTGAAAAAGGCGAATACCAGTTTGGCACCGACAGCCACGAAACCATGACCGTTATTGAGGGCGAATTGATAGCTCTTTTACCCGACGCAAAAGACTGGGCAGTTTATAAAAATGGACAATCATTTGAGGTGGAAGCTAATTCGTCATTTAAAGTAAAAACCAATGCACAAAGCTCATATCTATGCAAATACAGATAACCGTATATTTAAAATGCATAAATAAAAAAGGATGGCTAATTATTTAGCCATCCTTTTTTATTTTGAATACATTACTTACTTACACAGCAACGGCTGGCTTATTGAGCGTAAGCGACCGGATAATTGCCCATGCTACAAGATACGTAAGTGCACAGTAACCAAATAATATGCTGTAAGCTATTTGTGGTTCGGCTTTATATTTATCCGTTAAAAAGCCAACCAGTAATTGTGTTAAAACGCCACCTAAACCGCCGCCTAAACCACCTATACCAATAACCGATGCCACTGCTTTTTTAGGAAAAGCGTCAGATACTGTAGTAAATAGATTAGCCGACCATGCCTGATGGGCCGAAGCGCCTATACAAATTATTGCTATAGCCAATACGGATGCATACTCGCCAAAAACATCTTTATTGCCAAAAAGTTGTACGCTAAATAGTGTAACAGGAATTATGGCAATAATAAACATGGCACGCATACGCGCGTTTTGAACAGGTAAACCACCTTTGTTTATAAAGTATAATGGAAGGCTTCCGCCAAAAATACTACCCAAAATTGATATACCATAAACAATAAAAGTAGGCCAAATCACTTGCTCGTGAGTCATGTTAAATTGTTTTTGCAAATAATCCGGCAGCCAGAATAACAGGAAATACCATACACCGTCGGTAAAAAACTTACCCAGTAAAAAAGCCCAGGTTTGCGGAAATCTGAACAGCCTGCTCCACTTAACCTTTGTTTCTTCAACGGCTACATCTTCCGAAGCTGCTGCATGTACGGCTACGGCATCATCACTATGAATATAATCATACTCTTCTTTGGTAAGTTTTTTATGTTTAGCAGGGGTATCATACAATAAAAACCAAAATATCAGCCATATAAAACCAAATGAACCGGTTAAAATATAGGCCATTTTGGCTCCTTCAATTAACCCGAAGTAGGATAAGCACCAGGGCACAAAAAGCGCAGCCACCATAGCACCCAAATTGGTACCGCTATTAAAAAGCGCTGTTGCAAGCGCACGCTCCTTTTTAGGGAACCATTCGGCAGCAGTTTTTATTGAAGCCGGAAAGTTACCTGCTTCGCCAACCCCAAATAAGCTACGTATTATAGCATTAAGCGCTACTGAGCTGCCTGCAAAAGCATTTAGTATACCAAAAACCGACCATACTATTAATGATAAAGCAAGCCCTAATTTTGAACCTATTTTATCAATAAACATACCCACCAAAACGGTTATACCTGCATAAAAGCCGGTAAAACATGATGTTACAATAGCGTAATCGGTATTTGACCAGCCGTAGCCGCCCTTATTAATAGGCGTTGAAAACAACTCTTTCAGGTAACTAATTACTTGCCTGTCAATATAATTTATTGTGGTAGAGAACAGTAACAGGGTGGCAATTACCCATCTGTATTTACCTATGGTACTTTTTTCCATATAATTTGTTGGTGTATGAATTGGTTTTTGAGGTGTATGTGGTTCAGGTAAGTTCATACCCACCTTGTAATCGATTGCAAGGTAGGTATAAAACTAATAGCTATCAACTATCTACTGGCATTTACTATAGCGATGGCTTCTTTGGTTGCTGCTGTAAGTTCGGCGTATTTTTTACCCTCCATTACATCTTTGCTCACCAACTTGCTGCCCATGCCTACGGCACACACGCCGGCTTTAAACCAGCCGCCAATATTTTCTTTAGTTAATTCAACCCCACCTGTTGGCATAAATAAAGTATTTGGAAACAACTCTTTAATAGCCGATACAAATGACGGCCCCAATAAATTACCCGGGAACAATTTGATAACCTTAGCGCCCAATGCTTCGGCTTTCATAATTTCGGTCGGTGTCATACAACCCGGCACCCATAGCAGGTTATGCTTGTTGGCAACCGGCACTACTTCTTCTACCAATCCGGGACTTATAATATAATCGGCGCCTGCACTTACAAATGCTTCGGCACTTGCTGCATCCTTAATGGTACCAACGCCTAAATACATACCACCTAATTCTTTATCGCATACTTCGCGCAGTTTTGCAAAGTTTTTTAATGCGGCCTCGCCCCTGTTGGTATATTCAACTGTGCGTATGCCGGCTGCATAAAGCGCGTGTAAAATATTTACGCTTACCTCTGTATCTTTATTAAAATATAAAGGCAATATGCCCTGCTCAGGTATTAGCTTTAAAATTTCGGCTTTCTTATCCATTTTTTTATTTGTGTAATGATTAAAATATTTCGGGGCTAAAGCTAAAAAGAAACATTTAATAACGTGCTTAAAATCATTGTAAAAAATACACTGTAATCGATTACAAAATTTTAACAAAATCTTCGTTATTGGTTTGGTTTATGTAATTTTGGACACCATGGTTAAATGAAACACATTTTAAACCTATTTCATTAAAAAAAATTTATATCGATGTCTAAAAAAGTCGTAACACTTGGAGAAATAATGTTGAGATTATCAACTCCTGATTTTAAAAGATTTGTACAAGCCGATTCATTTGAAGTTACCTACGGTGGCGGCGAGGCTAACGTTGCTGCAGCGCTTTGCAACTACGGATTAAATGGAACCTTTGTATCAAAAGTACCTGCCAACCCAATTGGCCAGGCAGCTATTAACCACTTACGCCGTTATGGTGTTGACACCCAGTTTGTGGCACGTGGCGGTAAACGCTTAGGTATTTACTTTTTAGAAACAGGTGCATCAATGCGTGCATCGCAAGTGGTATATGACCGCGCTGATGCTTCAATTGCCGAAATTGAAGCCAGCGAGTTTGACTTTGATAAAATTTTAGAAGGCGCTGATTGGTTTCATACCACCGGCATTACCCCTGCCCTAAGCGATAAGGCTGCTGCTTTAACCCTGGCTGCCTTAAAAGCTGCAAAAGCAAAAGGCATTACCACCAGCATTGATCTTAATTACCGTAAAAAATTATGGAGTAAAGAAAAAGCCCGCGAAGTAATGACCGAGCTTTGTAAATATGTTGACGTTTGCATAGGCAACGAGGAAGATGCCGAAACTACATTAGGTTTTAAAAGCGCAGGTACTGATGTTACCAAAGGCGAATTAAATCTTGATGGCTACAAAGATGTATTTAAACAAATGAAGGATAAATTCGGGTTTAAATATATTGCCTCAACCCTGCGCGAAAGCCATAGCGCATCTGATAACGGATGGAGCGCATTGGTTTATGATGGTAATGAGTTTTACCATACTAAAGAATATAATGTACGTATTGTTGACCGCGTAGGCAGTGGCGACTCGTTTGCCAGCGGCTTTATTTTTGGCCTGGTTACAGGCATGAAAATGGGCGATGCTGCCGAATTTGGTGTTGCGGCATCAGCTATAAAACATACCATTCCGGGTGATTTGAACCACGCTACCTTAAACGAAGTACAGGAATTGGTTAAAGGCGATGGCTCGGGCCGTGTACAGCGATAGGTAAATAGATCATGGTTCATAGTTCATAGTAAATTGCTATGAACTATGAACCATTAACCATGAACTAACAATGATAATAGATACCCTGCAAAGCGCCGAAAAATATTACGGCCTGCACAAAAATTTTAAGGCAGCGTTTGATTATTTAACCTCAACAGATCTTAACGCTGTTGAAGTTGGCAAATTTGAAATTGCCGATGGTGTAAAAGCCATCGTATCAGACAATGAAGGCAAAACTGCCGAAGTTGCCGGCGAAAAGTTTGAGTGCCACAATAAAAACATTGATATACAGGTTTGCATTCGCGGCGACGAAACCATTGGCTGGAAACCGCGCCCTGATTGCACGCAGCCTAAAGGCGATTACAACGAGGAAAAAGATGTTACTTTTTTTGGCGATGCACCTGATATGTACTTTAACCTGAAAGGCGGACAATTTGTGATATTTTATCCTGAAGATGTCCACGCCCCGATGATAGGCAAAGGATTAATAAAAAAACTGGTAGTAAAAGTAAGGATAGATTAATATCTAATCTATCCTTACCTAAACAAACCATAAGAGCCGCAAATTGCGCTCTTATAGTTTGTTTATATGGCATTTCTTCTAAGCTGATATTGCATTGATAATATCGTATTGGGTAATAATTTCAATCTTACCGTTTTCATCCTCAACTAGCACCGCAATGTTTTCTTTATTAATCATGGCTGATATCCTGTCGATAGAAGTATTCAGATCAACAAACGGAAAGGGATTAGTGGTAATGGTTTTAACCGGCTGAGATTTTAACGATGGATTTTCCAGCAGGGCATCCAATATATCGCTTTCGGTAATTTTACCTATTACCATACCTTTTTGGGTAACCGGTATTTGCGATATATTTAACGATTTAATAGTGTTTATAGCCTCAAGCACCGATTGTTCAATATCAATAGTAACAATTTCCTGGCTCTCTTTTTTGCGGATAATATCGCGGGCGGTTAGTTTTTCGTCCTTTAAAAACCCGCGGTCGCGCAGCCAGTCGTCATTATACATTTTGCCCAGATAACGCGTGCCATGATCGGGGAAGATAACCACTACCACATCGCCTTCCTTAAACCTGTCCTTCATCTGCAAAATACCTGCTACTGCCGATCCTGTTGAGTTGCCCGCGAATATCCCCTCTTTACGGGCTATCTCACGTGTCATTAAAGCGGCATCTTTATCGGTTACTTTCTCAAAATAATCTATCAAACTAAAATCGACATTTGCGGGTAAAAAATCTTCGCCGATGCCTTCGGTTATATATGGATATATTTCGTTCTTATCAAATATGCCGGTTTCTTTATACTTTTTAAATACCGAGCCGTAGGTATCAATACCCAGCACCTGTATGTTAGGATTTTTTTCTTTCAGATATCGTGCAGTGCCTGATATGGTACCACCGGTACCCACTCCTACTACAAGGTGCGTTATTTTACCTTCGGTTTGCTCCCATATTTCGGGGCCGGTTTGTTCATAATGCGCTTGTGAGTTTGAAAGGTTATCGTATTGATTAGGCTTCCATGAGTTTGGTACTTCCTTTTCCAATCTTGAAGAAACAGAATAATACGAACGCGGGTCTTCCGGATCAACATTGGTTGGGCACACAATTACCTCGGCGCCAAAAGCACGCAGGGCATCAAATTTTTCTTTTGATTGTTTATCGGTACTGGTAAAAATGCATTTGTAGCCTTTTATAACGGCGGCAATAGCTAATCCCATACCGGTATTGCCGGATGTACCTTCAATAATAGTTCCGCCGGGTTTAAGCTTGCCGCTTTTTTCGGCATCCTCAATCATTTTAAGCGCCATGCGGTCCTTAATAGAGTTACCGGGGTTGGTAGTCTCAATTTTAGCCAGCACGGTTGCCGGTATATCCTTAACTATTTTATTCAGCTTTACCAGCGGCGTATGGCCTATGGTTTCGAGTATATTATTGTACCACATGGCGGGTGTAGTTGTAATGGTTATAAAAGTTGTAAATGTTATAAAAGTTACTGTGGCAAATCTACACTATTTAAACCTTTACAACATCTTCGATACTTCAACATGAAAATTAAAAACGCAGGTGCTTAACAGTTAAACCACCATTAATTAATTGCTTTAACGATTCGATACCTACTTTTAAATGAGTTTCAACGTATTGCCCGGTTACTTTCGAGTCGCTTTCGGTTGTTTTAACACCTTCGGGTATCATTGGTTGGTCTGACACCAGTAATAACGCGCCGGTGGGTATTTTGTTGGCAAAACCTGTAGTAAAAATGGTGGCAGTTTCCATATCTACGGCCATGGCGCGTAATTCTTTTAAGTAGCTTTTAAATTTTTTATCATGCTCCCAAACACGGCGGTTGGTGGTGTAGCAGGTACCCGTCCAGTAATCTAATGAAAAATCACGTATGGTGGTTGATATTGCTTTTTGCAAAGCAAATGAGGGTAGCGCAGGCACTTCGGGCGGCATATAGTCATCTGATGTACCCTCGCCCCTTATAGCAGCTATTGGAAGTATCAGGTCTCCAACATTATTCTTTCTTTTAAGCCCCCCGCATTTACCTAAAAATATCACTGCTTTAGGATGAATTGCCGTAAGCAGATCCATTACCGTAGCTGCAACAGGGCTTCCCATTCCAAAATTAATTATAGTTATACCGTTGGCTGTTACACTTTGCATGGGCTTATCAATACCCATAATTGGCGCATTATCGTTCCACTCCGAAAATAACTGGATATATTTTGAAAAATTTGTTAGTATGATATAATCGCCAAATTCTTCCAGCGGCCTGCCAGTATATCTTGGCAGCCAGTTCACTACAATGGCATCCTTAGTTTTTAACCCTTTTTTAATAGGGCTTTGTACTTCTTTAACGGTTGGTACTGCACCATCCTTTTTAACTTTCAGTTCTTCGTTCATCTTTTTTCCTCTTTTTTGTCCTCTTTATTTAAATATACAACATATCTGCCCGTAAAAGGCAAACTCTTTTATACAGCAAACCCCGGCATATAGCCAGGGCCGCAATATTGTAATAAATGTAAAATCAGCTTATATCTTAATTGTTAAGCTACTTTTAATTTTTTCAAGTCTGAATGCTCAAATTTTTCTCTGGCATATTCCAGGTTGATCACCAGTTTTTTCGCATCCTTTTTAGATGGGAACTCAAACATGGCATCGATCATTATCGCCTCGCATATTGAGCGTAAACCACGTGCGCCCAGTTTAAATTCAACTGCTTTATCTACTATAAATTCAAGCACCTCGTCTTCAAACTCCAGCTTTACACCTTCATATTCAAACAGTTTTTTGTACTGTTTAAGCAATGAGTTTTTTGGTTCGGTCAAAATATTATGCAATGCTTCTCTATCCAGCGGATTAAGGTAAGTAAGCACCGGTAAACGACCTATCAATTCAGGTATTAATCCGTATGATTTCAGATCCTGCGGAGTGATGTATTTATACAGATTCTTTAAATCAACCTCGGCATCATTACCCTGTAATTTATAGCCTACAGTTTGTGTACGTAAACGAGAGGCAATTTTTCTTTCAATGCCATCAAATGCACCACCGCAAATAAACAGGATGTTACTGGTATTAACGGTTATCATTTTTTGATCGGGATGTTTACGGCCACCTTGCGGCGGTACATTAACCATAGTACCTTCCAGTATTTTTAATAAAGCCTGTTGCACACCTTCGCCAGATACATCGCGGGTTATGGACGCATTATCGCTTTTACGGGCTATCTTATCTACCTCATCAATATACACTATGCCTTTTTCGGCAAGTGCCACATCATAATCGGCAGATTGCAACAGCCTGGTTAATATGCTTTCAACATCCTCGCCTACATATCCTGCCTCGGTTAATACCGTAGCATCGCAAATACAGAAAGGTACATTTAAAATTTTGGCCAGCGTTTTAGCCAATAAAGTTTTACCTGTACCGGTTTCGCCCACCATAATGATGTTTGATTTTTCAATCTCAACTTCATCCTTATCAATGCGCTGGTTTAAGCGCTTGTAGTGGTTATATACGGCTACTGATAGTATTTTTTTAGCATCATCCTGCCCGATAACATATTGGTCAAGATGTGTTTTTATTTCATAAGGCTTTAATACTGAGGGGGCAGCAGGCGACGATTTAACCTTGCGCACCTTTAACTCTTCGGCTAATATTTCATTAGCCTGGTTAACGCATTTATCACAAATATGTGCATCAAGCCCCGCTATAAGCATCAGGGAATCCTGTTTCCCTGCACCGCAAAACGAACACCTGATCTCTTTACTATTCTTATTCATGTGATATTATTTGTGTTAACAAAGTTATTGATTTTTGTTGATAGTTGATTGGGTTGATTAAGCGGAAGTATAGTATTCACTTAATCAACCTAATCAACAATACCCAATTTATTTACCTTTTGTTTTACTGCTGCGTAAAATTTCGTCAACCATACCAAATTCTTTAGCTTCTTCAGCAATCATCCAGTGGTCGCGGTCAGATGCTTCCCAAACCTTTTCGTATGATGTACCACTATGGTCGGCAATTATCTGGTAAAGTTCCTTTTTCAGTTTGGTGATCTCATGGTAAGTGATCTCGATATCTGATTGCTGACCCTGCGCACCGCCTGACGGCTGGTGAATCATCACCCTTGAATGCGGCAACGCGGCACGTTTACCCTCGGTACCGGCACATAGTAATACTGCAGCCATTGAAGCAGCCATACCTGTACAAATAGTAGCTACATCGTTCGAGATAAACTGCATAGTATCATAAATACCCAAACCTGCATAAACTGAACCACCCGGTGAGTTAATGTATATCTGAATATCGCGTTTGCTGTCTGCTGATTGCAGGAACAGTAATTGAGCTTGTATAATATTAGCCATGCCTTCATAAACGGCCTCGCCTAAAAAGATGATACGGTCCATCATCAAACGCGAGAATACGTCCATTTGCGCTACATTAAGTTGGCGTTCCTCAATAATATATGGCGTCATGCCGGTAATGCCCGGTGCGGTTGCTATACCTGATGGTGTATAGTTCCTGTCTACACCTGCTATAAATCTGTCTACGTTTAAACCATTAATACGGTGATGCTTAACAGCATATTTTCTGAATTCGTTTTTATCAATATTGTTCATAATAGTTATTAAAATGTGTGAGCTGCGATTTTTATATCGCAATAAATATAGTTTTTAGTTGAATAAAATTTTTAATATAAATGTTTTGACTAAGATTTTTAAGATGAAAAAGATTTTATGATATAAATCTTATAATCTTAATATCCTAAAAATCCTAGTCCAAAAAAAAGCACCTGCCTACCGACAAGTGCTTTTTAAAAAGATATATAAGTTTTATTTACTTTACCAGTTCCTGAAACTTGTTATATGGAATCTCTTTTTTATCTAAAGTAACCTCGCTTTTAATTTGATCTAAAACTTTAAGCGCTTTTACTTCTTCAAACACCTTATTGGCATTTTCTTTATCCTGCAGGTATTGTACAGCGTATTGTGCCAGTTGCTCCTCGCTAAGCGGCTGCGGACTGTACATACGGAACTGCATATCCAGGCTGCGTTTTGCCGCTGCAAAAACCTCGTCATATTTGATCTCAATATTGTTATTCTTCAATACTTTATTTTCAATCAATGTCCATTTAAGGTTTTTGGCAAAATCCTGATAACCGCCTTGTAATTCTTCTTCGGTTAGCTTTTCGTTTGTAGCCTTTAACCAACGTTTTAAAAATTCGTCAGGCAATTCAAACTGTACTTTTTCAAGGCTGTAGTTGTAAATATCATTTTGCAGTTTGCGTTCTGCATCCTGCTCCATCATGCTTTCCAACTCTTCAGTAATTTTTGCGCGGAAGCCTGCTTCGTCGGTTACCACACCTGCACCAAATAATTTATCAAAGAACTCCTGGTTCAAATCGCCTTCTTCCAAACGATTAACATTTTTAACTGTTAAACGGAAGTTTGATTTAAGGTCGGCTGCTTCTGTTTCATCAATACCTAATAATGCCGCAATTTTTGGTGCATCATTATTATAAGCTTTGTTGATATCAAACACCAGTTCATCATCTTTTTTTAGGCCGATCAATGATTTTTTAATTTTCTCATCAATCACCTGATCCAAACGGATAGATGTTGTATTGACAATGCCATCCTCAAAAACAGCACCATCAGGCGAAAGCTGCGTTAATTGCGCATATAATACGTCATCATCTGCCGATACGTCAGGATTTGTCATCTTGCCATAGCTGCGGCGGATATTTTTAATGCGCGACTCTAAAGTCTCGTCATCAATTTTTATTACATATTGGGTCAGTTTATCTTTTGATGAAAAATCAACGTTAAACTCAGGCGCCAAACCAACTTCGTAGTTAAATTCAAAATCGTCGGCAAAATCCCAGTTGTATTCCTTTTTATCATCAAGCTTTGGCAATGGCTGGCCCAAAACTTCCAGCTTTTGCTCGTTGATGTAGTTATTTAAAGAATCTGACAGTAAGTTGTTAACCTCATCAACCAAAATGCTTTTGCCATACATTTTTTTAATATGTGCCGGCGGTACCATACCCGGGCGGAAGCCAGGTATTTTAGCTTTTTTTGCATGATCCTTTATCGCTTTATCAACGCGCGGCTGATAATCTTCGGGTTTCATGTTAATGGTTAAAACCGCATTCAGGTTATCAATCTTTTCCTGTTTAATATTCATCTCTTGACAGTGTATTTTAATTAAAAACGCCTCCAAACCCTATGAATTTGGAGGCGCAAAAATACTAATTATTTTCAATAAGATTGTACCCCTTACTGAAATTTAACTACACTGTTGTTAACCGGTTTAACTGTGCGCAAATAAGCATAGATAGATGCCAGGTCGCCATCAGTCATTTTACTTAATTGCCACCACGGCATAATGGTTTGAAAATCGGTAGCCTTATTAATTGTAGCAGCCTTAGTGGCATCATCATTAGCCCTAAACCTGGCAATAAACTGCTCTTTAGTCCATTTGCCTATACCGGTGGCAGCGTCAGGCGTTATATTAGCCGTTCGTAAAGTATGACCATTGATCTTAAATTCTTTACCGCCGGCAAACTCCATACCCGGTATTAACTCACCCTGGTTATCCTGCGAGTGGCAATCTTTACAAGCGGCTGATTGCACCACGTATTCGCCATACTTTATGGTATCTGTTGTTGCAGGTTTTATGCCCAGGGTTGCTCTTTTAGGCATGGTATGTACCAATATATTCAGCGGGAAATCAAGTTTTGATTTTGGGTATGATGCTTCAATTGGTTTTAAAGTACGCAGGTAAGCGATAATAGAATATACATCTTCCTTATCCATTTTTGAATAATACATCCATGGCATTAACGGAAATATTGCCGAACCATCGCGTTTAACCCCTGTAGTAATAGCGCGGAATATCTCGCCATCGGTCCACTTATTTAAATTATAGGGTGTTAAGTTAGGAACCATTACCGTACCCGGGAAACCAAAAGCGGCATCAAACTTTTCGCCGCCCGCACCCAAACGCATTGTATCAATTGGCCCACCAAATTTTGACCAATCATGTGGCGAATGGCAATCCAAACAGGCCGAAACATGCATAGCCAGATATTTACCACGTTCAATACGCTGCGGAGTTGCTTGTACTTTAATATTTTCGGCTTCGCCTACATTGGGTAATGCAAGCATAATATACGATACAATGCCTATTACTATTACAACAACAGCAATAAGCAAGTAAGCAATTACTTTAGTTGCTTTTTTCATGATAATAAATTGTGATAATTAAGTTTTTGCTAAAAGCCTAAACAAACATTTAGCAGTACAATATTAATTTATTTTTTGAATGGATGAAGAACCTGATTTGCTGTTATTTATCTGTGTTGGCGTTCCGCGGTATTTGATTGAAGATGAGCCGCTGCTGCGTACATTCAATTCGCGCAATACATTAATGGCACAATCGCTTGAACCTGATGACGAAATATTGTAATCGCCCACCACAAAATCAAGCGCGTTTATGTTGCCGCTGCCACTTAAACTTACATTATGGGTACTGGCCTGCCCTTTTAAATTCACCTCGGTTGAGCCGCTGCCTTTGGTGGTTAAACGCGCGGCATTAATATCAAGTGTTACTTTGGTTGATCCCGATAACGACAACTCCATATCGCCGGTATTTATTTTTCCGTTAGATAATATTTCAACCGAGCCTGAAAGATGTATTGCATTTAAATTTCGTACGCCAATGGTAATTTCCTGCCTTCCGGATGGGCAAACGTTTTCGTTAGATATAACCAACTTTCCGTCCTCTACTTTGGTATTTATATACTTCAGTAAGTTATCGTCTGTTGTAATGCTCACATTAAGACTGCTGTCCTGAACGAGAATAACCTTAAAACTGCCAGAAACTTTTACAATATTAAAATCGCTTACTTTTCTGTTTTCGTTAACCCTTTTACCCGACCCGGTTATGCAAGTTAACTTACAGGCAGGCGTCAACAACAATAAAACACCTGCGGTTAGCATATAAATGGTTAGTATAATTTTCTTCATCGCAATTAGTTTTTTAGGGTTGACGCATGGTTTGCAAATAAAGTTACACAAACCGTTTAATATAAAAAAAAGCTGCCCGCCAAAATTAGACGGACAGCAAATCACGATTATATAAGAGAAGGTTTAGGGGTATTAATTATACGCTTGCAAGCGTTTTAAAATCATGTCTGTGCGGGCGGATTGCTTTTGGTGCAGCTATTCTGTTTTCCTCAGCGTTCAGGGCAGCAAGTTCAGTGCGGTTAACTGTGGCACCGTAGCTGTAAGTTAAGCTATACTGGTCAACATTGCCTGTAAGGTCGGCTTTAGCCTGATCTTTAACATTAATAGTAGCTGCATAGTTGTTTAAGTTTAAAGCTGCATAAGCCTCGTTGTACAGGTCAACATTTAAATCAACCAACGCTAATCTGTCTGATTTGATAACGGCATTATCATAAGCAGCTATGTTTTGCAATTGGGTTACGGTAACTTCTACCAACAGTTTTTGGGTTTTATCATAGTTGGTTACACGTAATGTGCCGTTATCTTCCTGTACCAATGCAGTTTTTGCATAGTAATCATCATAAACTTTTACGCCATCTTTAGTCCCGGTGGTAACAAATACTTCAACATTGCCGTGCGCCTCAATTTTAGCAATCGGGGTAATGTTTGGTAAAGTAGTAACAATAGTTTCGGTTGGTGCTGATGCAAATGCGCTGGTGCTTAAAGTTAAGGTTGCAACTGCGATAAGGGTTAAAATTGTAGTTTTCATAATGTTAATATTTTTAATGTTTAAATGTTTTTGTTAATATCTTTTTGCTAATTACACCCTTATGACTGCATGAATTACAATTTGTTAAACCGAAAAATGGTGTAATAGACACACACCTTGTACAACCCTACCAACGCCTGTATTTTTTCGACGAACGGGGACGGTTTTTTTGTAACAGACAGAGAAAAATCAAAGTGGAATGTCACCCTAGCTTGTCGAAGGGTGCGTGCGTAGGTCATGACCGCATGGTTCGACAGGCTCACCATGACAGCACTCTTATTAAAACAAACTGTCATGCTCAGCGATAGCGAAGCATCTTGTTCAACCAGAAAACATTGTGAATAAATAGTGTATAAGATCCTTCGCTCCGCTTCAGGATGACAAGGGAAAGTATAAAAGAATTACAGATAATACTTTTCGCCGTTAAACTTAAGCTTACCGGCGTCGAGTAACTGGCGAATAGTGGCTATACGTTCTTTTTCATCGCCGCTTTTAAGGTTAGTTACCAGAGCATCAATATCTAATGGCGCGGCGCTCAATAACTGCACAATTTCGCTGGTAATGTTATCAGCAATTTCAGTATGATTTTTCTGTCCATTTTTTTCAGGTAAGTGGTCTTGCGTTCTTCAATATATGCCTTATTAATGTACAGGTTATTATTATGTTGCCGTGCTTTA
>JAICMD010000287.1 GCA_025929405.1 Mucilaginibacter sp.
CCTAAAAGTTTTAGGGATAATGACGAAAGTACATTAATTATTTACACCCCGGCTATTCCTAAGGATTCGGAAATACTGAACTTTTTCCGCAATAAAGGTTTTAACCTGTTCAAGCGTTCGCAGGTGCTGGGCATTATCAGCAAAAGCAAGTTTACTATTGCTGTTGCCGGTACGCATGGTAAAACTACTACCAGTTGTATGGTGGCGCATATCCTTAAAGATTCGGGTAAGGATTGTTCGGCATTTTTGGGCGGGATAGCATCCAATTATCAAACCAATGTGTTGTTTGGTAATAATGATATTGTAGTGGTTGAGGCTGATGAATATGATCGTTCGTTTTTAACGTTGTTTCCTGATACTGCTATTATAACCTCGATGGATGCTGATCATTTGGATATTTACGGTGATCATTCGAATTTAACAGAATCCTTTCAGCTTTTTGCAGGTCAGATAAAAAACGGTGGTACATTGATTCATTATAAAGGTTTGCCTTTAAATGGGGGTACAACATACAGTATTGATAGCGATGCCGATGCTATGGCTGTAAACATTCGTGTACATAATGGCGACTTTTATTTCGACTTTAAAAATAAGGATCATTATATACCCGAAATTAAACTGGGTATTGCCGGGCTGCATAATATAGCCAACGCTGTTGCCGCTACCGAAGCTTCGTTGCGATTAGGTATCAATCCTGATCTGATAAAATCAGCATTGGGTTCATTTAAAGGAGTTAAGCGCAGGTTTGAATACATCGTAAAAAACAACGAGCATATTTATATAGATGATTATGCGCATCATCCCGAGGAATTACGTGCGGCTATAACATCCATCAAGAAATTATATCCGAATAAAAAACTTACAGCAATCTTTCAGCCGCATTTATACACCCGTACGCGCGATTTCGCCGATGGCTTTGCTGAGGTGCTGGATATGGTTGATGAATTGCTGATGCTGGACATATATCCTGCGCGAGAATTACCTATAGAGGGCGTTAACTCTGAAATGATATTGGCTAAAATGAAGCTGACTAACAAGCGAATATGTGGAAAACAAGAAGCCATAACGTTAATAAAATCTGAAAAACCTGAGTTACTTTTAACAGTTGGTGCAGGTGATATTGATCAATTGGTACAACCCTTAAAATCAGCGATAGAAAATGTTTAAGAAACCTATTTGGCGTAATATTTTAATTGGTTTGGCCTGGCTTATAAGCCTGGGCGGGCTGGTTACGCTTATGAGTTTTATTGAGATTAAAAAGGCTGGTGTGGTTTGTAAGGATGTTAAAATTTATATACCCGGCAACCAGTATTTTATTGACAAGCAGCAGATAGAAAATATTTTAAGGTTCAGTAGCAACACATTAATAGGCCGCAGACTGGATAATATTAATCTGCATGACCTGGAAACGAAGTTAAAGGCCAATCCATTTGTTCAATTTGCCAAGGTGTATGCCGATATGAATGGCATTATATGGATTGAAGTTAGCCAGCGCCACCCTATACTGCGTATCATGAACCAGTACGATCAGGATTTTTATGTAGATGAGAACGGGTTGAAGTTGCCATTATCAGACAATTTTACAGCGAATGTATTGGCGGCAAATGGATATATAGAAGAAATGTTTTCGGGCAAGGTGGATACCTTAAAAACCCAGTTGGCTAAGGATGTTTTTAAAACGGTTGATTTTATACACCGCGATTCGTTATGGAGCGCGCAGATAGCGCAGGTTTACGTTAACCAGAACCACGAAATTGAACTGATACCACGTGTGGGCAATCAGCGCATATTGCTGGGTAATGCCGATTCGCTGGATGTAAAGTTTCATAATCTGCTGATGTTTTATAAGCAAGCATTGCCACAGGTAGGATGGAACGCATATAAAGCAATAAATATTAAATATGCTAACCAAATTATAGGAATAAAAAATACGAGGGAAGATTCATTAAGGCTAAGTGCCCCGGTGATTGATTCCGCTAAATTAAGTACAGACACATCTCTAATTAAGCACTAATATGGACAAGAGTTCGACACAAGAAAAAAGTTCGCCAATTGTAGTGGGATTGGACATAGGCACCACTAAAATATGCGCAATTGTTGGCCGTCGCAGCAAGAACGGGAAGATCGAGGTATTAGGAATTGGCAAGGCCGAATCGGCGGGTGTAACCCGTGGTATGGTTTCCAATATTGATAAAACCGTACAGGGCATTATTGCCGCGGTTGATATTGCAGGCACGCAGTCAAATGTGGAGATCAGGGTGGTAAACGTTGGTATTGCAGGACAACACATCAAAAGCTTGCAGCATCGCGGTTTAATAACCCGTCGCGACTTGCAGTCAGAAATATCCCGTAAGGATATTGACAAGCTTGTTGAAGATATGTACAACCTGGTAATGCCTCCGGGCGAGGAGATCATTCACGTACTGCCGCAGGAATTTACTGTTGATAGTGAGCCGGGCATCAAAGATCCTATCGGCATGGCCGGGGTACGTTTGGAAGCCAATTTTCATATCATATCGGGCCAGGTTACTGCTATTAAAAACATTGTTAAATGTGTTAACAAAGCCAACTTAGAGAGCCAGGAACTGATATTGGAGCCGCTGGCATCGTCTGAATCTGTACTAAGCGATGAAGAAAAAGAAGCCGGTGTGGTATTGGTCGATATTGGTGGCGGTACTACAGATGTGGCCATTTTTCACGAAGGCATTATACGCCATACGGCAGTTATTCCGTTTGGAGGTAATAGTGTAACCGAAGATATCCGCGAGGGCTGCTCGGTAATGCGCAATATAGCCGAGCAGTTAAAAGTGCGTTTCGGTTCGGCTTTGGCAGAAGAAAATAAAGAGAACGAGATAGTATGTGTACCGGGCCTGCGCGGACGTGAGCCTAAGGAAATATCAGTTAAAAACCTGGCGTTTGTTATCCAGGCCCGTATGGAGGAGATCATAGAGCATGTGTATTATGAGATCAAATCATCAGGGTACGAGAAAAAACTGATCGCTGGTATAGTTATAACTGGTGGTGGTGCACAGTTAAAGCATTTGCCACAGTTGGTTGAGTTTGTTACCGGACTGGATTGCCGTGTGGGATATCCAAACGAGCACCTGGCTAAAAACGAAGTGCTTCCAAAAAATGTGTACGAAGAAATGCAAAGCCCCACCTTTGCAACAGGTATTGGCTTGTTGATAAAAGGCATACAAAAAATGGAATATGCAGGTATCACTTCTGTGCCGGAAGCAGCGTCAGTAAAAGCAGAAAAAACCAAATATGCCGAGGATAAAAAGTTTGGCTTATTCGGTAAAATATTGGAGAGCGGAAAGAAGTTTATAAAAGATGATATAAAAGACGAGGACTTTTTGAAATAAGACCCCCTCTAATCTCCCTCAAAAGGGGAGACTTTAAAAGCCCTCGAGAGGGTTGGGAGAGGTTAATTATTCACAATCTTTCAATTTTTCCACATTGTGCACAGTTGTGGAAAAAGCTTGTGGAAAAAGTCATATTATTACGATGGTGAAATATAAATATTCGTCAAATCACATATAGCTGAAATTAAGGATTATGCAATTTGAGATGTTAAAAGAAAAGTCGTCAATCATCAAAGTTATTGGTGTTGGCGGTGGTGGTGGTAACGCTGTTAACCACATGTACAAGCAAGGTATTACAGGCGTTGATTTCATAATTTGTAATACTGATGCGCAGGCATTGGAGTTAAGCCCTATACCTAACAAAGTACAGCTTGGCGCCAGCCTTACCGAAGGCATGGGAGCAGGCTCGATACCCGAAGTTGGAAAAAATTCAGCTATTGAAAATATTGACGACATTAAGCAAATGCTTGGCACCAATACCAAAATGCTGTTTATTACAGCGGGTATGGGTGGTGGCACCGGTACAGGCGCCAGTCCAATAATTGCCAAAGCTGCCCGCGAAATGGATATATTA
>JAICMD010000036.1 GCA_025929405.1 Mucilaginibacter sp.
CTGGTCCATCATGTGGGTTAGCGGCATATCCAAATATATTGGCCGGGTTATTTTAACTACCTCGTTCCAGTAATCCAGTGCTTTGGTTAAATGGGTTATAGCGTTTTGCTTATTTTCTTCACCCCCTTTGGTACGGTAGGTTTGCAGGGCAACGCCGCCGCGAATCTTTTCGGCAAAGTTTAAGCCCAGGTTTGACCATGCCTTAATATCAGCAACCTCAAACATTAACGCGGTATTGGTTGAGGTATTGATGTTTTTAACCAGTTCAAGTGCCTTAGTGCAATCAGCCTGCAGCATATCTGCCAATTTTGGCGGGGTTATTTTATCACCAAAGTTGCCGCCTTTAACAAAATCGGATATGGATACATAAGCTTCAGGATCAAGTACCGGGCGTTTTATCTGGTCATCAACCGAAATATACTTTAAAGTTTTGTCGCGCCCTATTTGCGCCATTTCACCTTCGCTGTATAAGGTAAGGTCTGATGTGAAATCATAGTACGAAGCAATACGCATAGGCGTTTTTCCGGCCAATGATGATGCCTCTAACAGGTTTTTACCCGCCGCACCGTATCTGCGGATAAACTCATCATTAAATACCGAGTTTGGCGTTTGGGGGTTGTACAACAACCTGCCCCAAATTTTATAGTATAGCCATTGGCGCTCAAAGGCGTACTTCCAGTTTACTTTTATTTTAGGGTTGGTAAAGTAATCCTTAGCAGGTATATAGGTTTCTGATCCTATAAAATAACCACCATCATAAGGTTTGCTGTTTACCTCAACATGTTCGCGCACAAAATCGGGCACACCCCAGCGCAGGCAAAAAAAGTCTTCATTGCGGGCTGTCCAGGTTACTTTATAATCGGTTGGTACCGGGTTAAAATAAGTATCGTACAGCTTGCCGCCATGTACCTTAATCAGCTTGGTAGTTGATGTGGCGTGCGACCAGTTATATTTCAAATCGGCAAATACAGGTTTAATAATAAAAGGCTCGGCAGCGTCGGCTTCAATGGCTTTGCGGGTAAGCTTTTCAG
This sequence comes from Mucilaginibacter sp., assembly GCA_025929405.1. Classification (GTDB taxonomy): domain Bacteria; phylum Bacteroidota; class Bacteroidia; order Sphingobacteriales; family Sphingobacteriaceae; genus Mucilaginibacter. The sequence goes on from JAICMD010000036.1 coordinate 1,032, forward strand.
TTTCAATACTGGTAACACCCAATGAGCCTGTGGTGCTTGAAAAAGGTATACGGTGTATCAACTTTACCTTACGGCCTGATTTACGCATACCCTCCATATAAACCTCGCGCATCCAGTCTTCGCGCCCCTGCGATGTCATGCCACCCATGCCTTCGCCCAGGGTATAGCCAAGCCCGGTAAGTTCAGGGTATTCCTGTAAGGTCTGGGTGATGCTTTCGCGAGTGTAACGTTTTACAATTTCAGAGGTATCGCCATTTAAGAAGAAATCATGATCCAAATTAAGCGGATTGGTATGATGCGCTTTAGCAAATGCCGGGCTAACAAATATATTGAAAGGAATAAGATAAGTATCAATGCCACGCTCTTTGGCCATACCAAATATGCCATGAAACAGCTTTTGCCACTCCTTCAATTCGGCATCTGTAAACTGTGTAGCTTCGGGGAAGTTTTTGGCCTTGATCATGTAATTAAAAGGGTGCAGGTTCCAAACGCTTAAAGCATTCAGGCGGTTATCAACCATCATATCCAAAAAGGCACGCCAGTAGTTCAGGTCGCGGCAGGTGGCGTAATGCTGGTCCAAAGCTTCGCTGTGGCGGTAGGTATCCCAGGGCAGATCATACTTTACGGCGCGTAATAAAAAGTGCGCCTTTTCGCCATGTGGTTTTATATTATCCAGTTTAATGCCATTGCCTAAGTCTTCGGCTATAGAAAGGCTGCCGTAAATCATCCCTGTGCCGTCGCCTCCGGTAACGGTTATAGTTTTGCCTTTGAGCGTTACATTATATGCTTCTTTTTCAAGCTTTGTATCCTGTTTAATAGTTATAGTATAAATAGGGTTTGCAGCTTTTAAACTATAGCCTTTTTGGGTTAATGCCTTGCCAAGCCGTTGCGCAGCATATTTTGCCTGCGGCGATGTATTATTGTACACCAGCTTAACGCTTTGGGCGTAGCTGCTACAAACAAACGCTGCCAATATAAGGGCGCTGTATAATTTTTTCATTGAACAGAAATTTAATTGGTTATTGGTGGTACAGGTAAAACTAATTATTACAACCGAGAATAACGCAATACATAGCCAATTACCCTGTAAAATTTACGCAACAATATGTGGATAAACTTGTTGATTTTGGAGTTAAATAGGGTTTATGGATATTCCGAACGTTTTATTGCAGCTACTTTACCTGTTTATCTTAGCCATCCCCATTGCCTGTATTGCCTGGACAGTAACGCACGAAGAAGTTTTCAGGGAACCCCGCGATTATTGCATTAAACGCAGCAAGCAAGGCAAAACCATAGCCACCCGCAAGTTTTTTTACCTGTTTACCTGCGAATACTGTTTTAGCCATTATGTAACCCTGTTTATGCTCATCATTACCGGGTACAAACTTTTATACTCAGACTGGCGCGGATATCTTATAGCTGGTTTTGCACTGGTTTGGATAGCTAATATTTACATGAGCCTTTTTGCGATGATACGCATTGATTTAAAGAAGGAAAGGTTAGAGAGTGAGGTGATAGAGGAGGAGGTTAAGAACAAGGACTAAGATTTATAGGAATTTAAGATTATATGATTTTTATACGCTTTAATAATTCCTATCATCTTAAAAATCTTAGTTCAGACAAACAAAAAGCCTCCCAAAACTCAGGAGGCTTTTACCTTTATGCTTTCGCCTTTCAGCTTTAACCTTTATTAGGATAGTATTTAAAGTTTTTACCGATAAACTTAGCGTTTTCGCCCAATTCTTCTTCAATACGCAGCAACTGGTTGTATTTAGCGATCCTGTCAGACCGTGAAGCTGAACCGGTTTTAATTTGTCCGCAATTTAAGGCTACAGCAAGGTCGGCAATGGTAGCGTCCTCGGTTTCGCCGCTGCGGTGGCTCATTACCGAGGTGTAACTGCTGGTTTGCGCCAGGCTAACCGCGTTAATAGTTTCGGTTAACGAGCCTATCTGGTTAACTTTTACCAGGATAGAGTTTGCTGTATCTTCGTCAATGCCTTTTTGCAGGCGCAGTACGTTGGTTACAAACAAGTCATCACCCACTAACTGTATTTTATCGCCAATTTTTTCGGTCAATATTTTCCAGCCTGCCCAATCGTCTTCGGCCATGCCGTCTTCTATAGAGATGATAGGATATTTTTCGGTTAACGAAGCTAAATAATCAGCCTGTTCAGCACTGGTGCGGATAGCGCCCTTGCTGCCTTCAAATTTGGTATAATCATATTTGCCGTCTTTGTAAAACTCAGATGCGGCGCAGTCAAACGCCAGGCAAATATCAACACCCGGTTTGTAACCTGCTTTTTCAATAGCTTTTAAAATGGTTTCAACGCCATCTTCGGTACCTTCAAAAGTAGGGGCACAACCACCTTCGTCGCCAACAGCGGTTGATAGGCCGCGATCGTGCAATATTTTTTTAAGGTTATGGAATACTTCAGTTCCCCAACGTAACGCTTCTGAGAATGACGAAGCACCAACCGGCATGATCATAAACTCCTGGAACGCGATAGGTGCGTCAGAGTGCGAACCGCCGTTAACAATGTTCATCATCGGGATAGGAAGTGTGTTAGCATTAACACCACCGATATAACGGTATAGCGGCTGACGGCTTTCCTGCGCGGCAGCTTTGGCAGCAGCTAATGATACACCCAAAATGGCATTAGCGCCCAGGTTGCCTTTATTTGGCGTACCGTCAAGGTCAATCATTATTTTATCGATGCTGTTTTGGTCAAAAACATCAACGCCCTGTAACTCTTTAGCTATAACATCATTTACATTGGCAACGGCTTTTAAAACACCTTTACCCATGTAAACGGCTTTATCATTATCACGTAATTCAACAGCCTCATGCACACCTGTAGATGCGCCTGATGGTACTGCGGCACGACCTAAAAAGCCGTTTTCGGTTAATACATCTACCTCAATAGTAGGGTTTCCGCGCGAATCAAGTATCTGGCGGGCATGAACATCAATAATTATACTCATTATTTAAGATTTTGTAGGATTATCATTAAAAAGCTTAGTGTAATTTTTACACGCTGCAAGACAAATATACAACTTCCATTAAATTAAGCGGAAATTTACTTAAATATTAACAAAAAATTAATGTAACGCTTCGCTGTCTGATCATATGCACATCTGCATACTCGCACATCTGCATATCTACTATTCCCATTTAAACAGTTTAACGGCAGCAGCATAAACAATAATTCCCCATATACCTAATATTAGTAACTGATGCGTAACATCAAATAAACCTGCACCTTCAAAAGCAACCTTGCGTAAAGCATCGTTTAAATAAGTTAAAGGCAATGCCCTGCTAATTGGCTGCAACCAGGCAGGGAAGGCGTTGATGGAGAAAAAAGTACCTGATAACAGGAACTGCGGTAATGTGATAAGATTGGCTATAGGCGGTACGGTACTTTCATTTTTGGCGATGCCTGATACCACGAAACCAAAGCCCATAAAAATTACTACGCCAATAAAGGAAAGCAGAAGCATATTAATAACCGTTATAAACCCATGTACTAACGTAAACCCAAAGAAAAAGTGGCCAATAGTTATAATGAATACAGCGCCAATTAAGGCAAATACAATACGGGCAAGCATCTCGCCAAGCACAATGCTATAACGCTTTACCGGAGTAGCAAAAAAGCGTTTAATTACCAGCGTTATACGCAGGCTTAAAAATACAAATGCAGTACCAAATACACCGGTACTTAATAATGCAAAGCCTAATTGACCGGGTAAAATAAAATCAATGGTTTTATACTCGCGGCCCTGTACAGTGGTTTCTTTAAGCTCGGCAACGGCAGGTGGAGGAGTAACGCGGCCGAACGAATTGATACCGCTAAGTATATTGTTCAGTATCGTTTTAAATATATTGCCTTTTTCTGTAGAGGCTTTAGTATATTGAACATTAACGGTATATGGTGGCGCCGACTGGTTTTTATGGATATCTAAAACCACATCAATTGACCCTTTTTGCAGGCTTTGTGCCATTTCGGCTTCGCCCATATTAGTAATAAGGTGTACCACCTTTACGTTTTTTAATGCCTGATAAACCGGGCTTGATGTATCGGTTGTTTTAGCTACGCCAACATCAACGGTTATACCGCCGCCGCCAATAAACCCAAATACCAATATAAATATCAGCGGAAACAATAAACTAAACACCACCGCCGACGGGCTGCGGATGATTGAACGGAAACTTGCCCTGGCAATAGCCAGTGTAGCGCGGGTATTACTGTATTTGTCAGTAGTCATTGGTCAATAGTCATTAGTTATTTTAGTACGGAAGTCGGCAACACCGAAAGTCCGTAAGTTGGTTCTTGAAATTTAACCGTCAAATTGCCTGCTCAACTGCCTACCATGCTCCCACTTTAGGGGGCTGGGGGCAAATTATCCCTCTCTCCATTCCTTCCCGGTCATGTTTATAAACACATCCTCCAGGTTGGCCATTTTTACTTCTTTTTTACGTTCAAAGCCTGATGCTACCAGTTTATCAATAAAATTGTCAGGGGTATCAATACCTATTATACGGCCGCCATCCACAAAGGCCACACGGTCGCAAAGTACCTCGGCTTCATCCATGTAGTGGGTAGTTATTACCACCGTTGTGCCATTATCACGTATCTCGCGTATTAAATCCCATAGGTTACGGCGTGCCTGGGGGTCCAACCCGGTTGTAGGCTCATCTAAAAAAATAATGCGTGGATTATTAATTAAAGTAGTAGCAATAGAAAAGCGTTGCTTTTGCCCGCCCGAAAGTTCTTTGTATTTAGCTTTTGCTTTATCCGTAAGTGCAACTTTCTCCAGCATCTCGGTCGGGGTTTTATTAACGCCATATAAGCCCGAAAACAATACAATCAGTTCAGACAAATTTAAGTTAGGGTAATAACCTGCTGCCTGTAGTTGTACGCCTATCCGTTTTTTAATGCTATCGGCATCGGTTTCAATATTAAAACCGTCAACGGTTATTTGTCCCGAGGTTTTATCGCGCAGCGTCTCAATAATTTCAAGCGTGGTGGTTTTGCCGGCGCCGTTAGGGCCAAGCAGTCCAAAAATTTCGCCCTCATAAACATCAAAACTGATGTCCTTCACCGCATTAAAATCGCCATAATTTTTTATCAGGTTTTTTACGCTGATAATAGGTTGTTTTGCCATGTTGCAAAAATGCTTTACATAAATGGATTTTTCGTCATCCCTGCTTAAAAATAATCAATCTAAGCTAATGGGGAGAGCTATTTTATTAGATGCCCGATTAATTGAACAGCCACTAAGGCTTCGGTTAAAAACTTGGTGAGCAATATCAGTATCGGTTTGGTTAAAAGTGTTTCCATTGTGCGTGATTTATGCATCAAATTTGTGACATAACTGCATGCTGAAACAGTGCTTTTAGGTAAGTGGGGGTAAAAAGTCGGTGAAATAAATATTGGCAGTGATGAATGTATAATTAACGAATTGTCATGCGCCCCAGCTCCAATGTACGGTATTTCTTTTCATAACATAATTATGTAGAGGCACAATACTTTGCGTCTACAAAATATAATACAAAGGCCAAATGGTTACAAACAAAAAGAGGCGCAATGTATTGCGCCTCTACGATTTATTTTTTCATCAAATTGATAAAATCATCAAACAAATACCGGCTATCATGCGGGCCCGGAGATGACTCGGGGTGGTATTGTACCGAAAATGCTTTTTTATCTTTTACACGTATACCTTCAATTGATTGATCATTCAGGTTAACGTGGGTAATTTCTACTTTATCTGATGCGCGCACAGCCTCAGGTACTACACCAAAACCATGATTTTGCGAGGTTACCTCACAATGGTTAATTATAATATTTTTTACCGGGTGGTTTAAACCGCGGTGGCCGTTAAACATTTTTTTGGTTGGAATGCCGTTTGCCAACGCCAGTAACTGGTGACCTAAACAAATGCCAAACATTGGTTTATCGGCAGCCAAAATTTCTTTTACGGTATCAACTGCGTAAGGCATGGCGGCAGGGTCGCCGGGGCCGTTGGATATAAAGTAACCGTTTGGCGCAAAGTCTTTCTCCATTTCTTCAAATGTAGTTTTGGCCGGGTAAACTTTAGCGTATATCTCGCGGTTGTCAAAATTGCGCAGGATGTTTTTCTTTACACCTAAATCTAAAACGGCCACACGGTAAGGCGCATTTTCTTCGCCAAAGGTATAAGTTTCTTTGGTTGATACCTGTGATGATAATTCCAAGCCATCCATTGAAGGTACTTTATCCAACTGCGCCTTTAACTCGTTAATATCCAATATCTCTGATGAGATAATGGCGTTCATTGCACCCTTATCGCGTATATGACGAACCAACTGGCGGGTATCTACATCAGATATACCTACAATGTTCTGCTCCTGAAAATAATCCTGTATGGATTCATCCGCCTTTTTACGACTGTAGGCAATATTGTAGTTTTTGCAAACCAATCCGGCAATTTGTATCTGTACCGATTCTTCTTCTTCCTTAGTGATGCCATAATTGCCTATATGCGCATTGGTAGCCACCATTATCTGCCCGAAGTATGAAGGGTCGGTAAAAATTTCCTGGTAGCCGGTCATGCCGGTATTAAAGCATATTTCGCCTGCGGTGGTGCCTATTTTTCCCGCAGCTTTGCCATGAAAAACGGTGCCATCTTCCAACAATAATACAGCCGGTAACTGGGTGAAGTGGTTCATCTACTTAAAAAATTTGAATGGTTAAAAAAGCGGTTTGAAAAGCCGGAAAAGATTGATGAGAAATGAAGTTTAAATACCTCTGAATTCACGATGCAAAAGTAGGTAAAATTTTGGTTTTTGGAAGTGTATTTTTTTTAATTCTGATAACAAATGAATAACGAATAAAACGGCTTTATACTGACAGTATTTAATTGACAAAAACACTAATTATTGTAGAGAAAGATTTAAGTGTATAGCACTAATTAATCAGCAAATACATTTAATTGAAAGGACTAATTAATCAGCAAATACATTTAATTGAAAAGTGCTAATTAATCAGCAAATACATTTAATTGAAAAGCACTAATTATCAGCAAATACATTTAATTGAAAAGCGCTAATTAATCAGCAAATACATTTAATTGAAAAGTGCTAATTAATCAGCAAATACATTTAATTGAAAGTGCTAATTAATCAGCAAATACATTTAATTGAAAAGCGCTAATTAATCAGCAAATACATTTAATTGAAAAGTGCTAATTAATCAGCAAATACATTTAATTGAAAAGTACTAATTATCAGCAAATGCAATTAATGAAAAGTACTAATTATTAGCAAATCCAAACTTCCAAATTCCGAAATAAAAAAAGCTAACTTTGCCAATCAGAAAACCAACTGCTATGTCAGTAAATAAAGAGATAAAAAGGGTTACCACTAACAGCCTGCAGGAAATGAAAAGCCGCGGCGAGAAGGTCAGCATGCTAACCGCGTATGATTATTCGATGGCTACTATTGTTGACCATGCCGGCACGGATGTGATACTTGTGGGCGATTCGGCCTCGAACGTTATGGCAGGTCATGAAACTACTTTGCCTATTACGCTTGATCAGATGATCTATCATGCTTCGTCAGTTGTGCGTGCTGCAAAGCGTGCGCTGGTAGTGGTCGATCTGCCTTTTGGTTCCTATCAGGGTAATTCAAAGGAAGCTTTAAACTCGGCCATACGCATTATGAAGGAATCGGGCGCACATGCTGTTAAAATAGAGGGTGGGATAGAGATAGCCGAATCAGTAAGCCGCATATTAACGGCAGGCATACCCGTAATGGGGCATTTGGGATTAACCCCACAATCGATATATAAATTCGGCACTTACACAGTAAGGGCAAGAGAAGAGGCCGAAGCTCATAAACTGCGTACTGATGCTATAAAATTGCAGGAGTTGGGTTGTTTTGGCATCGTATTAGAAAAAATACCGGCACAATTAGCCAAAGAAGTTACCGGGAGCCTGCATATACCAACCATAGGTATTGGCGCGGGCCAATATTGTGATGGCCAGGTTTTGGTGATACATGATATGCTGGGTATTAACGAAGGATTTAAACCGCGTTTTTTACGCCAGTATGCTAATTTGTACGAAGTAATGAACAATGGCATCAAAAATTATATTAATGATGTAAAGTCGGGAAGTTTCCCGAATGAGAAGGAGCAGTATTGATTGGCTTATAGATCATGGTTAATAGTTCATGGAACTTTTGCTATGAACATTAACCATGAACCACAAACTAACAATGGCACGCGTAGAATTTAAATATACCCCGCATGATATTACTGATAAGGATGTGCTTTATGAGGACAACCACCTTATTGCCGTTAATAAACGTGCGGGCGATATTGTGCAGGTAGATGAAACCGGAGATGAGCCGCTTGACGAAAAGGTTAAAAAATACATTGCCCATAAATACAGTAAGCCAAACGGCGCATTTTTAGGCGTGGTACACCGGTTAGATAGGCCCGTAAGCGGCGTTATTCTATTTGCTAAAACCAGCAAGGCGCTCGACCGCATAAACCAGATGTTTAAAAAGCGCGAAATGCATAAAACTTATTATGCCGTAGTACGCAAAAGGCCATATCCCGAAGAGGGTACACTGGTGCATTGGCTGGTCAAGAATCCGCAAAAAAACGTTACCAAAGCACACGATAAGGAGGTGCAGGGCAGTTTACGCTCCGAACTTCACTATAAACTGGTTGGCGAACAGGACGGCTATTATTTAATTGAGGTTGACCCGATAACCGGGCGCCCGCACCAGATAAGGGTGCAGTTATCAACCTTAGGCTGCCCTATAGTTGGCGATAATAAATACGGTTACCCGCGGGGCAGCTTACGCAAAAATATTTGTTTGCATGCCCGCAGGCTGCAATTTATCCATCCCATAAAAAAAGAGCCTGTTTTAATTACTGCCCCCGTTCCGCAGGATGGTTTTTGGGAAAAGTTTGAAGGGATGATGAGGTAGAGTGCAAGAAGCCGGGGCTTGTGCGATTCCCTCCCCACGGGAGGTGCAGGGAGGGGTTAAGACAAACAATTAATCTCTAATAGCTTTATATCAAACCCCTTTGGAAGCTTTATACCAGGGTTTCTTTTACGATATCAATAATAATTCCCTCAATAGCCCTAATAACATTGGGCATATCAGTTTTTATTTCCTGCTCGCTAAAGCGGATAAATTTTATCCGAAACTTTCTAATGTTTTCTGTCTGTTATTATCTTTATTAACAACCTTCATGATTGTGGTACATACCATCAATTTCAATTGCTAACAATAATTCTTTACAATAGAAGTCAACAATGTAATTATCTATACATCGTTGCCTGTCGAAATCAAATCCCCAAAGTTTATCTTCCTTTAACTCGTTCCACAGCAATACCTCACCAAAAGTCATGTCCTTGCGCAAATTTCGGGCAAGCTGTTTGAGGTTGGGGTTATATAGAATTATTTTTTTGCTCATGTCAGGTTATTGTTACCCCTCCCTACACCCTCCCGTGGGGAGGGAATCGCACAAGGCCTTATTTTTGTTTAAAAATCCAGCGGCCCAAGCCTGCGCATATTTTTTAATATCAAATACTGCCTATGCTTTACATAATGGTTGGGCATGATAGGCGACCATTTTAACGGATTAGGAAATATTGAGGCTATAGCTGCAGCTTCTTTACGGGTTAGTTGCGCTGCATCTTTATGATAGTAAGCCTGTGCGGCGGCTTGTACACCATAAATGCCGTCGCCCATTTCAATTTCATTCAAATACATTTCCATAATGTGCTTTTTGCTCCAGAAAATCTCTATCAGCATGGTAAAGTAAGCCTCAAAAGCTTTGCGCACATAGGAGCGGCCAGGCCATAAAAAAACGTTTTTGGCAGTTTGCTGGGATATGGTACTGCCGCCTATTAATTTATGGCTATGCGCATTTTTATCAATAGCGAGTTCCATAGCCTTAAAGTCAAATCCATAATGGTCCAGAAACTTCTGATCCTCGGCGGCTACTGCTGCGCGTTTCATGCCGTCGGCTATTTCGTCAAAATCAACCCATTCCTTATCTATCTTCCAGTCTTTACCATCAGCCTTGCGCTCAAAACCACGGGTTATCATCAGCCAGGTTACGGGAGGGTGTACAAAGCGGTACAATAATACCCATAATATGCTGATGCCAACAAACAACAACACTACCAATTTGACAACCCTTAGGATAAGTTTCCAAACGCCTTTCATGCCAACTAAAATATTGTTTTATTTCGGATTTATTTTAACCCTTTGTCATGCTGAGGAACGAAGCATCTTGTCCGTCCTTCATATCGCTTATATAAGATTCTTCGCTACGCTCAGAATGACAATTCGTGTGTAAACAAAAAAGGTGTCCCGCAACTGCGAAACACCTTTTATATTATAATCTAATTCCGAAATCGAAGATTCGACTTCCGAAATCAGAATTACTCAGCTACTACTTCAAAAGGAACTTGTACCTTAACTTCTTTGTGTAAGTTAACTATTGCGGTGTACTCACCAACAAATTTTGGTTCCTCGTTAAAAGTAATACGACGACGGTCAACGTCAAAACCTTCTTTTTTCAATGCATCAGCAACTTGTATAGTGTTGATGGCACCGAAAATTTTACCGGTTTCGCCGGCTTTAGCGCCAATAGTAAGTTTTACACCTTCTAATTTAGCAGCTATAGCATCAGCATCCTTGCGTATTTTTTCTTGTTTAAACTGGGCCTGTTTTAAGTTTTCGGCTAAAACTTTGCGTGCAGATTCAGTAGCTAATATGGCATATCCTTTAGGTAAAAGATAGTTGCGGCCATAACCTGCTTTTACTGTCACTACATCATCTTTATCACCCAGGTTTTTTACGTCTTGTTTTAAAATAACTTCCATTGCTTTTACCTCCTATTATTTTAATGAATCTGTAACATAAGGTAATAAACCGATGTGGCGCGCACGTTTAACAGCTTGAGCCACTTTACGCTGAAATTTTAATGAAGTACCTGTTAAACGGCGAGGTAATACTTTACCCTGATCGTTAATGAACTTTAATAAAAAGTTAGCGTCTTTATAATCGATATATTTAATACCGTTCTTTTTAAAACGGCAATATTTTTTACGGTTATCCTCCACCTTTGGAGCGGTAACGTATTTAATCTGATCGTTTGCCATTAGTTTACTGCCCCTTCTGCTTTAGCTGCTTTTGGTTTGTTAAAAGCGCCGCTGCGTTTTTTGTCATTATAAGCTACAGCATGTTTATCCAAAGCTATAGTAAGGAAACGAAGTACGCGCTCATCACGTCTTAATTCAATCTCCAATTTGTTAATTAATTCACCCGGAGCCTTAAATTCAGTTAAGTGATAGTACCCTGTAGTTTTCTTTTGGATAGGGTACGCTAGTTTTCTCAAACCCCAATTATCCTCCTGGACAATTTCGGCTCCGCCATCAGTAAGTACTTTGCTGTATTTGGCAATTGCCTCTTTAGCAGTCTCCTCTGATAACAACGGGGTTAGAACGATAACGATTTCGTACTGTTGCATTTGTTATACTTTGATTTTTAATTATTTATCCCGCATTAAAACGGGCTGCAAATGTAGTAAGAATATTTAAGTTATCAAATACTTGCATCAACATCAAAGCAATTATTATCAGGTTATTGGTTCTTCATTGCTTTATCCTAATAATATTACAAAAATAATGTGCTTTTCTTGCAGTAATTCAGCGTTTTTAATTTGACATTAAGGTCAATAATTTTAGCTTTGCGCTACAAAAGCAAAAAACACAATGAGTGTATTAGTTAATAAAAATTCAAAAGTTATTGTTCAGGGTTTTACCGGTAATGAGGGTACTTATCATGCCGAGCAAATGATAGCGTATGGTACCCAGCTTGTTGGTGGTGTTACACCGGGTAAAGGCGGCCAGACACATTTAGGCAAGCCGGTATTTAATACTGTTGCCGATGCCGTTAAACAAACTGGTGCTGATGTATCTATCATATTCGTTCCGCCGGCATTTGCCGCTGATGCAATTATGGAAGCTGCCGAAGCCGGAATTAAAGTGATTGTTTGTATTACCGAGGGTATCCCTACAAAGGATATGATACAGGTAAAAGAATATATATCTGACAGGGATGTGCGCCTGATTGGCCCTAACTGCCCGGGCATCATCACTGCCGATGAAAGCAAAATTGGTATTATGCCGGGCTTTATCTTTAAAAAAGGTAATGTAGGTGTGGTTTCAAAATCAGGTACGTTAACTTATGAGGCGGTTGACCAGGTGGTTAAAGCCGGTTTAGGTATCACCACTGCTATTGGTATTGGCGGCGACCCCATCATCGGTACGCCAACCAAAGAAGCGGTTGAGTTGTTAATGAACGACCCTGAAACTCATGGTATTATTATGATCGGCGAAATTGGCGGCGGTATGGAAGCCGAAGCTGCCCGCTGGATAAAGCAACATGGCACCAAACCTGTGGTGGGCTTTATTGCCGGCCAAACTGCGCCTCCGGGCCGCCGTATGGGCCACGCAGGTGCTATTGTTGGCGGTGCCGATGATACTGCTGCAGCTAAAATGAAAATTATGGCCGAGTGTGGTATCCGCGTGGTAGCATCACCTGCTGAAATTGGCGCTGCCATGGCTGAAGAATTAGCTAAGTTAGCTTAAAGCTAAAAGGAGAAAGCTGAAAGGTTTATTCCTTATATAATTATAGAGAATCCCGGTTAATAATAGCCGGGATTTTTTTTGTTTTAATTTTTAGTATAAGCGAGGGCTTGTGCGATTCCTTCTGTAGGAAGGGGTTGGTCATTAAACCCTCCCTACACCCTCTCATTGGGAAGGAATCGCACAGAATTGCGGTTTGTTAATTGATAAACATTGTCTAAATTTCACAAAACTTAAATTATGGCTCCTCGCCCTTTTAAATTGCTTTTCATGGTTATTCCGTTTGTGTTAGGTACGCTTGCCCCGGTTGGTTTGGCGGCTCAAAATATTGATGAAGGTAAAGTAATAGCCGCCATTAACGGTAAATTGCTGCCGCTTAAAAGCCTATCGCCAACGGATGATATAAGCGACCTGAAGCCTCTAAAAGCCATTTTAAAAGATAAACCGGTGGTTGGCTTGGGCGAATCAGCACATGGCGTGCATGAATTTTTTACTGTGAAAACCCGTTTGTTGGAATACCTGGTAAAAGAATTGGGCTACAAGATATTACTTACCGAAACCGATGCTGCCGGTACTAAAGTAATGAACGATTATGTAACCACCGGTAAAGGCGATGCCTATAAAGGCATGGCAGCTATGGGCAACTCTGTTTGGAGCGCGCAGGAGTTTATTGAAATGGCCGAGTGGGTTAAAAAATATAATGATACCCAGGCTGATAAAGATAAGGTGCATATTTATGGTTTTGATAATACCAGCGCGCGCAGATCAGTACCATTATTAACAACCTATTTAACAGATACTAAACAACTTACACCCGAAATACAAGCGGGGCTTACCGCTATAATTAAACCTGCCGGACAGTTAACCGCCGCAGATAAGACAAGCATTAAAAATTTGTTTGTATTGTTAAAAAACATAAAGTTTGATGAACCTAATGAGCAGGATGGGAAATTTTACAGCCACTTACCTGCATTGCTTGAACAGTATTACGAATACGCCTTACCCACAGGTGCAGCTTATGCAAACCAGAAGAACGACATCCGCGATAAAAATATGGCTGATAATGTTGAATGGGCATATAATTATGCTAACTATGCTAAAGCGGTGATATGGTCGCACAGCGAACATTTAACCAAAGTGCCTAACAGCAGCGGCATCAAGCGCATGGGTTACCATCTGGCTAATACCTTTAAAGATAAACTTTATGTATTGGGTGGATGTTTTTACAGCGGCAGGATAAGATCGGCAGATAGCCAAAAGGGGGGCCAGGGCGATTTTGATGTTCCGCCCCCGGTTATGAATAACAACAGCGATATTTTATTGGCCGGGGCACGCACGCCTAACTTTATACTTGATTTTAAAACTGCTTCGAAAAATTCGGTTATTAAAGATTATCTGAATCAGATGGTTACATCCTACTTTATAGGCTCCAACTATGCCTCAAAAGCCGGTACCGACCAAATGTTTGTACAACATAAATGGGCCGAAGGGTTTGACGGGATATTATTTATTAAAACGGTAAATCCGGCAACGGCGGTGAAGCAGCCCTGAATAAATGGCTATTATTGTGGGGAGATTATGAAAATTATTGAAATTACTGCTGATAATAATTACCGCTACAAAGATTTTATTTTGCAGGGATTAAAGGCTCATCCGGATTCATTTCGGATATCCCCGGCAGATGAACTTAATGAGCCTTTCCCTACGGTGGGTAACAACCACAGTTTTACGCTGGCAGCTATTGATGAAAACGATAACCTGATAGGCGTGGTGAGTTTTAAAATTGAAACTGCAAACCGGGAAAAGCTGGCTCATAAAGGTTTATTGTTCAGGATGTATGTTGCAAGTGCACATTCGGGTAAGGGTATCGGCAAAAAATTATTGCAACAATTATTGCAACGTGTAAAGCAGCTTCGGGATGTCGAGCAGGTAAACCTCACCGTAGTTGCCACTAATGAAAAGGCAATTGCACTTTATAAAAGCTTTGGGTTTGAAACCTTTAGTTTAGAAAAACGGGCAATTAAATCGGGCGATAAATACCTTGATGAATGTACGATGGTATTATTTTTAAAATAATGTTCTTGTTATTCTGAGCGATAGCAAAAATCTTATTCAAGTGATGTATGGCGTATAAGATTCTCCCTCGGTTCGAAAGACAATGTGTTTATCTTCCGTCAACCCACTGTCAACATCTATCCAAAAACAAAATCAAACCGCATTTTGTCGTATATTGTATAAGGTAGTGAAATCACTAATTCACTAATTCACTCAATCACTAATTAAAATGGAATACAATAAGCTAACCCCCGACGAAGAGTGGGTAATATTACATAAAGGTACTGAGCGCCCTTTTACCGGCGCGCTGTTAAATAATAAAGCCGAAGGTTTGTATGTATGCAAACGTTGTGATCAGCCCTTGTATACATCTGAAAGTAAGTTCGAGTCGCATTGCGGCTGGCCAAGTTTTGATGACGAGATACCGGTCGCAGTAAAGCGCGTGCCTGATGCTGACGGAAGGCGTGTGGAGATAGTTTGCAGCAACTGCGGCGCTCACCTTGGCCATGTGTTTGAAGGCGAGTATCTGACCCCCAAAAACGTACGCCATTGCGTTAATTCGCTGTCAATGAAATTTGTGCCTGCGAAATAATTTCATAACTCAAAATTTTAATTAAGTGCTTCGTTAGAAGTCAAATATCGGTAGTGTAAATAATGAAGATATGATTTGCGTGCCGTAGGCAGGCTACCTGTTTCGCCCTTACGAAGCGTATGTTTTTTTGTTATTTCTGTTACCGACATTTAACTCCGATGGAGTTATTAATATGTATCAATAGTTAACTTATAAGTTTCGCAGATCAGCTAAAAAAGTAGTTTAGTAAATAAAAAATTAACATTGCAAAATGCTCATTGCCAACGCGGTATTGA
>JAICMD010000304.1 GCA_025929405.1 Mucilaginibacter sp.
CTAAACTAATTATTTTCTGCAAAACCCGGGCTGCGGCAGAAGATGTATACAGATTCCTGTCGCGCAAGTTTGGCGAAGAACAGGTTAAAGTATTACACGCAAACAAAGGACAAAACACGCGTATAAATTCAATTAACTCATTTAAAAATGATGAGGTAAAAATACTGGTGGCCACTGATGTAGCCTCGCGTGGTATTGATGTAAGCGATGTGAGCCACGTAATAAATTTTGATGTGCCGGTGGTAATTGAGGATTATGTGCATCGTATAGGGCGCACCGGCCGTGCATCGCAATTAGGAGAGGCCATTACCTTTTGTAACCCCGCAGAGGAATATTATCTGAATAAGATACAAAAACTGATAAGGCAAACTATTCCGGTTGAGGCTATCCCGGCTGATGTATTTATTGAGCCAACTCCGTACGAAGAAAGACAGGATCAGGCCAAAGAGATCGACGTGCAAAAACGCCGCGAAAACCCTGAGTTTAAAGGTGCCTTTCACGAAAAGAAAACACTTAACCAGCGAAAAAAATTTGCTGCCGAGCGCGAGAAACGTACCGGCGGCCATGTGCCGGGGACTAAAAGGCCGGGGAAGGGAAAATTTAAAAAGAGATAAAAAGCAATTGTCATTCTGAGCAAAGCGAAGAATCTTATATAAGCGAGATGCAAAGCATATAGGATTCTTCGCTTTGCTCAGAATGACAAGGAATATAAACGAATAATAAATGAAACTCAGAATAACACCCTTAAACATTTGCAGCGCAGGCTTATTGGTGCTGGCAGTTTATATCTTGATAAACGGAGCAAGTGTTGCGGGCAGCCAATACATACATTTGGGTACGGCTATCGGTTTAATATTTTTATTGTTTGCGTTTGTAGTGGCTTTTTTAGATATCATGCTGCGAAATTTCTTTCCGGTGACCAAAAGTTTATGGATTGTAGAATTAAGCTTTATAACTTTGGTGGCTATAATATTTTTACTTGTTAAATAACTTTAATGAAAACTTCTGAAATAAAACTAACCATACAGCTCGATGAAAATAACATCCCCGAAAATATACTTTGGGAAGCTACCGATGCCGAAAACAAGGATAAACAGGTAGTAAAGTCAATGATGCTATCCATGTGGGACCCGAGCTATAAAAATACCATGCACATTGGCTTGTGGACAAAGGATATGCAGATAGAAGAGATGAAACGCTATTTTTACGAAACCCTGCAAACCATGGGCGATACCTTTTTACGCGCAACAGGCGAAACAAATATTGTTGAGGACCTGCGTGATTATTGTGCCCACTTTGCTGATAAGATGGAAATAACTAAATAATAACAGCTATGAGGATTCCATCGCTAATATCATTTATTGGTTTTGTAATACTGTTGGCGGCTACTTATTGCCCGCTGCTACGTCCATTTCATCTGTTTAACTGGGATGTGTACGATCTTAATAAACCCTACGGTATGGTTATTTTACTGATGGCTGTTGTAGGTATAATTGCTGTGGTGCTAAACCGTGCCAAATTGGTAAAACTTATATCATTTATATCATTGGCGCTTGTGGGGTTATTATTGCTTGCGGCTGTTTTAAAAGTACATGCAAGTTTTAGCTTTATTCCGTTTAAAGGCATAACCGGGTTTTTAGAGCGTCAAATAAAATTTAAATGGGGCTGGTATTTGTTATTTGCAGGCCCTGCGGTGGCTTTTATTGGCACTTTATTTAAACCTTCAAAACATTCCAGATAATAATTACACAACCTTTTGTTGTATATAATTATTTAAAACTGTTTTTTAACATATTTGTACTAACATAAACCGTTGAAATGTTTAAACTGTCTTTTCGTAACCAGGTTCTGGCCGGGTTCGCCGTATCTATATTACTTGTTTTTTTAGTAGGTATTTTATCCTTTAACAGTATCAATCAGTTAGAGGACGATACCGTTATGGTTGATCATACCCAAAAAGTTATCAAAACATCAACAGGTTTGTTACAACAACTTATTGATGCCGAAACAGGTATGCGCGGATATGGCGCTACCGCAAAAAAGGAATTTCTTAAACCATATAGAGCTGCTCTTCCGGTTATAGCGAACGACCTTACTGATCTTAAAGGCCTTATATCGGATAATCCTTTACAGGTAAAACGCGTTGAGCAGTTAACCGCGTTGATTAACAGTCAGGTAAATATTTTAAAAACAAACGTCGACGCCAGAGATGCATTGGGTTTAGATTACATGGTGCAGCATAATATGTTTGTGAATGGTAAGCAAAACATGGATTCTATCCGTACTATCATTTCAAATATTATTGATACCGAAAGCAACCTGCTTGCTGTACGCAAAGCCAGTTCAAAGCAAGCTTCAGACAATGCCATGATATTTATTGTGGTAGGCTCACTTATATTTCTGGTAATTATTATTGTGCTGTTTTATTATATACAGCAAACTTTTGCCGAACAAAAGAAAATTGAGGAAGAAATACGTGTTACCAATGTTGAACTGGAAAAAGTATTAGCTGAAAATGAGGCCCAAAACTGGCTGCTAAAAGGCACCGGCTTGCTTAACGATAAAATGCAGGGACAGCAGAGCGAGAAGGAACTATCAGAAAACATACTGACCGAGATTTGTAATTATACTAAAGCCTTAACGGGTACACTTTATTTATACAATAGTAAAGAAGATAATCTGGAACTATATGCCACTTATGCCTTCTCAAATTTAAATGCCGTTAAAAATTCTATAAAAATCGGCGAGGGTTGGATAGGGCAGGTAGCTAAGGATAAAAAAGCAGCGGCCGTAAAAGGTAAGCTGAATGATAAGTTGGAAATACAAACCTCATTGATAAGTGATAGCCAGGTTGAAACCTATATTGTTCCTTTCTTTTTTGATAAGCAATTAAAAGGTGTGCTTGAATTGGCATTTACTGATAGCCTGGCCGATCATATTAACGAGTTTATATTAACCATAGCAAATGATATTGGCATAGCCGTTAACACGGCGCAGGCCCGCACCATAATGCATGACCTGTATGAAGAAACCCAACAACAGGCCGAAGAACTATCTGCCCAGCAGGAAGAAATGCGTGTAACTAACGAAGAACTGTTAAATAAAACAGAAATGTTGCAGGCATCCGAAGAGGAGTTGCGCGTACAACAGGAAGAACTGCGTACTATTAACGCCGAACTGGAAGAAAAGGCAAGTTTGCTCGAAGAAAAAAATCAGGCTATTGAAGAGGCACGCCAGGCCATTAACGTAAAAGTACAGGAACTGGAAACCACCGGTAAATACAAATCGGAGTTTTTGGCCAATATGAGCCACGAGTTGCGCACACCGCTTAATAGTATTCTGGTATTGGCGCGTATATTAAAGGACAACAAACCGGCCAATTTAAGCGAGGATCAGATAAAATACGCCAGCGTAATATTTAATGCCGGTAATGACCTGTTAACATTGATAAACGATATCCTCGATCTGTCGAAAATTGAATCTGGTAAACTGGACATGCAAAATGA
>JAICMD010000125.1 GCA_025929405.1 Mucilaginibacter sp.
ATATAATAACCCCACAACATAAGTTTGTTCCCAAAAATAAGTGAACCACTTGCGGCTGCGAAGCAGAAAGCTTGCAGATACCAATACGATTCCAAACAGCACAAACCTTAACGGATAGTTCATCCCTAAAAAGTAATCGCTCCACCGGGTTTGGTAGCCGGTTTCGGTACCGAACCAACTGCCTAATGATACCAGCGCAAACAGCCATATCAGCCTTGAATCCATCCGCCAGGCCAAAACGCCGTATACAAAAACTGATAGCAAAAATAACAGCGAATAATGGCCCGACCCATTATCCAACGTTTTGCCCAGGTAAGCAATACAACAGGCAGTAAATAAAACTGCGGTAAATATTACGGCTTCGTTACTGAATACTTTTTCGGGAGTTTTACGTTCGCGTTGTCTGCCCCAATAAAATAAAAAAGCCGCCATTGCGCCTGAAATAACACTGATAATAATATCAGGCGTATAATAAAGTTGTTTTAGCAGGTTAACTACAGTATCGTTTATGATAAGGAATGCAAAAGATGCACCACCGCATATCAGGGCTATCCAAAACGAATATTTGGCCAGCCGCATCCAATCAAACCCTTTTACCAGGTATGATGCACGCAGTGTTTCAGCTTGCTCTTTGCTGATGGCACCCTCTTTTTCCCAATGAGTAATAGTTTCGCTTAAAAATTCGCTCTCCTGCTTATCAACCAGTAGTTTACTCATATTTATTATGGTTCATGGTTAATAGTTCATAGATCATGGTTATAATATAACCCTAAATAATACAAATTGTGTCGGCACTATTAACTATGATCCATGAACCAACAACTGCAAAATATCAATTTTATCTTGCGCAATTTGTGCCTTTAGTGCTTCCAGTCCGTCAAGTTTCATATCACCGCGCACAAAGTAGTGAAACTCCATGCGTATCTGGTGATAGTAAATATCTTTATCAAAATCAAAAATGTTAACCTCTATATTCCGGCGAATACCATCAATAGTGGGCCGGGTACCTATATAGGCCATGCCATTATATAGTTTACCGTCTACCTCAACCTTTACCGCAAAAATACCATCGCCGGGTATCAGTTTGTATTTTTCTTCAATGATGATGTTAGCCGTAGGGAAACCAATTTGCCGCCCTATCTGGTCGCCGCGGGTTACTTTGCCTGTGATAAAAAACGGGTAACCCAAAAACTCATTTGCCAGGGCAATATTGCCATCCAGCAAAGCCTGGCGTATGCGGGTTGAACTTATGGCAACATCATGTATATCCTGCTCGGGTATTTCAATAACCTCAAAACTATACACCGGCGCAAGGCTAAGCAAGTCGTTTAAGCCACCTTGTCTGTCTTTGCCAAACCTATGGTCATACCCTATTACAATTTTTTTGGTGCCTATTTTATTTACCAGCACATCATGTATATAATCCTCGGGAGTTTGGTTTGAAAAATCGCGCGAGAACGGAGTGATGATCAAATGGTCAACCCCCAACTGCTCCAGCAGTGCAGCCTTTTCGTTAATGGTATTGATCAGTTTGATGCTTTCGTCTTCCGGGTGGAGTATCATCCGCGGATGCGGGAAAAAAGTAAGGATAACCGTTTCGCCGCCAATAGTTTCTGCGAGTTCCTTTACACGCGATATAATTTTGCGGTGCCCCAGGTGTACCCCATCAAAGGTGCCGATGGTTACTACCGCATTTTCTATCGCCTTAAATTCATCTATGTTATGGTAGATCTTCATTATTTAGCATAAAGCTTAAAGCATAAAGCTAAAAGCTATCATAATTTTTAAATGCTTTGGACTTTCTGCTTTGCGCTTTCTGCTTTTATAACGCCCACTAATTCCATTACTCCCCAGGCATCTTCCAGCTTAAAATTGCCGCTGCGGGTGCGGGTAAGTTTTGACAGATACGCCCCATTGCCTAAGGCCTTACCAAAATCGTTCACCAGCGAGCGTATATAAGTACCCTTGCTGCATACCACCCTAAAATCAACCTCGGGTAGTTCAATGCGGGTTATTTCAAATTCGGTAATGGTAACATTTCGCAAGCGCAATTCTACATCCTCGCCTCGGCGGGCTTTTTCATATAACCTTTCGCCGTCTACTTTTATAGCTGAGTGCGCCGGTGGATATTGCTGTATATCGCCAATAAATTGTTTACAGGCATTACGTATGGCTTCGGGCGTTAGGTTGCTTATATCAAATTGCGTATCAGGCTCGGTCTCCATATCATACGATGGCGTAGTAGCCCCCAATATCATGGTACCGGTATATTCCTTTTCTTCGGCCTGGAAGGTATCAATCTGCTTGGTCATTTTACCGGTGCAGATGATGAGTAAACCCGTAGCCAGCGGATCAAGCGTGCCCGCATGGCCAACCTTTAGCTTTAACGGCTTAAAGCTGTTGCGCAGTTTGCCTACAACGTCAAAGCTTGTCCACTTATAGGGTTTGTTAACCAGCAGCAGTTCGCCCTGGGCAAAATCAAATTCTTTATGCGGAGGATGTTGAATGTCCAATACTTTACAATTATGCTGCAAAGGTAGGATTTTATGTAGTTGGATGGTGTTCCATTTTGCGAAAGAAGAACACATGGAACAGGTGGAACACTGTAGAACACTTACAAACCCCTAAACTCATATCCCTGCCCACTCCAATACTCCATTGCCTTTGGCAAAGCATATTGCAACCTGTCAAACGCTTTAAGGCTATCATGAAAAAGTACAATATCGCCGTTTTGCGTGGCTTTAATAACGTTGTTAAGGCAGCTTTCAGGGCTAAGGTTAACATCAAAATCGGCGCTTAACACGTTCCACATTATAATTTTTAAAGCCGGGTTATGCTGCTGCAAAAGTTTAACCTGCGATCTTTTAATACGTCCGTACGGCGGCCTGAATAAATTTGTGCTCAACAGTTCATTCGCCTTCAAAAAATTCTCCAGGTAAACGGCGTCGTCCATATCCCATCCTTTTAGGTGATTATAGGTATGATTGCCAACGGTATGCCCGGCATTTTTAACCTGTTCAAACACATCAGGGTGTTTGTTTACATTATCGCCAATACAGAAAAAAGTAGCTTTGGCATTGTACTGCTGTAAAATATTTAGTACAAAGGGTGTAACAATAGGTATAGGGCCATCGTCAAAAGTGAGGTAAATACAGCGGTTACCTTTGGGCATATCCCAAACCAGTTGCGGATATAGTTTTTTAAGCAACCAGGGCGTTTTTACCAGATACATAGCAATGATTTAGCTTTTTTGATGCCGGATTATAAGATAAATTGAGTTAATTAGTACAAATTAACATTGGGTTATCGGTTCAAATCTAACATCTAAACCGCAAAATCAGCAAATTAATTGTACAGGGACCACCTTATGGAACAATTTATACAAAAGTTTAAACATACCGCAATTATAGGATTACTGTTTTTATTTGCAGGTTTTACTGCTGCCGCGCAGGAAAAAATTACCCTGCAACAAGCTGTTGACCGCGCTTTGGCCAATAACCTTACCGTTAAACAATCGCAAATAAGTGAATTGTTGGCTACTGAGGATTATACACAATCAAAAAACAATCAACTACCAAGCCTAAGCGCTGGCCCGCAATCTGGTTATAACTTTGGCCGCAGCCCGGTGCCAGGGCAGTATACCTATGCCAACAAATCATCATTTTATGTAAATGGCTCGGCATCGGTACAGGTAACGCTTTATCAGGGCGGACAGTTGCACAACCAGGTATTGCAAAACAAATTACAGCTTGACGTAAGTAAACGAAATACGGATAAGGTTAAAAACGACCTTGTTTTAAATGTAGTTGTTGATTTTTTACAGATATTAACCAATCAGGACCTGGTTACCGCCGCACAGCAGCAACTGGAGATAGCTACGCAAACATTAAAGCAATCGCAAATAAGCTTCGATGTGGGTAACCAAACACTTGCCGATCTTTCACAAGCCAAAGCGCAGGTATCCATCGCCAATTATAATTTAACTACGGCCCAAAACCAGCTTGACCTTACTATACTGGTATTAAAACAGTATATGGAGATGGACCCTAATACACCAATAATTATTGAAAAGCCCGATATCAGCAAATTAACCGACATCAGGACCATATATGACCAGAATGATGTTATAAAAACGGCGTTAGCCGTAAACCCTGATGTAAAGCTGGCTGAAGCAAGGCAGCAAACTTATGCACAGGCTATTAAGATCGCCAAAGGTACTTATTATCCAACGTTGGTATTATTTGGTAACCTGCAGTCAAGCTACTCAAACGCGGCCACACAATTTGTTGGCTTTACCCCTCCGGTACTGCAAACCATTGGTACAGTACAGGGCACAGGGCAACTGGTACAAACCTCGGTTTCGCAATCTGTATTCGGGCCATATCCGTTTACCAACCAGTTTGGCAATAACTTTAACCAATCAGTAGGTGTAAGTTTGCAGATACCAATTTTTAACCGCTATCAGGCCCGCACCAATGTGCGCAAAGCCAAGCTTAACTATCAAAATGCCGAGCTATCTTCGCAGCTTGCCCGTAATACTTTAAGTAAAACTATTATACAAGCCATACTGGATCTGCAGGCTGCTGATAAGCAATATCAATCGGCCACCCAAACTTTTGAGGCAAACAAGGATGCATTAAATGTTACCCAGCAACGCTACAATGTTGGCTTGGTAAATACCTTAAATTATAATACAGCTATTACTAATTACAATAAAGCACAAAATGATATGATACAGGCACGCTATACCGTAATATTCAGAAGCAAAGTAATTGATTATTATTTGGGCAACCCTATATCACTTTAATACATACATTACATGAAAAAAAGTACAAAATATATCTGGATAACGCTTGGCGTGCTGGTTGTGCTGCTTATAATAGGTAAGGTTACCGGCATAATTGGTAAGCCTGCCAAAACGCAGGTTGCTACCGAAAAGGCTACCGTACGCGAAATTAATGAAACCGTATCTGCCAGCGGTAAAATTAAACCACATGTTGAGGTTAAGATAAGCCCCGAAGTATCAGGCGAAGTGGTTGAATTACCTGTTAAGGAAGGCGACGTGGTGAAAAAGGGCCAGTTAATATGTAAAATACGCCCGGACATTTTAAAATCGGGCTATGACCGTGCAGTCGCTTCATACAACTCACAAAAAGCAAACGTAGGTAATAGTACGCAGATGCTAAAACAGGCTGAAGCTAATTATGAAAACCAGTCGGCAGCTTATAAACGCAGTAAAGAATTATTCGACAAAAAAGTGCTTACCGCATCTGAGTTTGACGCTGCCAAAGCCAGTTATGAAAGCTCAAAAGCTTCGTTAGAGGCTGCTAAACAAAATGTTATCGGCTCAAAATTCGGGTTGGCGCAATCGCAGGCATCAGTTAAGGAAGCTCAGGATAATTTGATTAAAACAACTATTTATTCGCCGGTAGATGGGGTAATATCTAAATTATCTATCGAATTGGGCGAACGCGTTTTAGGCACGGCACAATTTGCCGGTACCGAGATCATGACCATATCTGACCTTAGCCAACTGGACGTAAATGTTGATGTGAACGAAAACGATATTAATCGCATTCAACTGGGCGATTCGTCAAAAATTGAGGTTGATGCTTTTGAGGGCAAAAAGTTTACCGGTACAGTGATGGAAATAGGAAGCTCGGCCAACGTAGTAGGTACCAATGCCGACCAGGTTACTAACTTTACGGTTAAAGTAAGGATCGATCCAAAATCATACGCCGACCTGATGAAAACCGGCAGCAGTAATTCATCTCCATTCCGCCCGGGTTTAACCGCTACGGTTGATATTAAAACTAACCATACCAAAGCATTATCGGTACCAATACAGGCGGTAACCACCCGTGACGAAAAGAAAGACGAAAAGGTTGACGGACCGAAGCAGGACGATAAGGCTAAAACCGCAAGCAGCGCACCATCAAAAGAATATGTGTTTGTATATAATAATGGCACCGTAAAACAAACCCTGGTAACTACCGGTATACAGGACGATACCTATATACAAATACTATCCGGATTAAAAGAAGGTGATGAAGTTGTATCGGCTCCGTATCCGGCAATCTCCAAAACATTAAAGGATAAAGATCCTGTTGAGAAGGTAGACAAATCAAAACTGTTTACTACTGATGATAAGAAGTAGATGTACAGATGATATTGACAGGCTGACCGTAAGGTTAGCCTTTTCTTTTGGTTGTCTGAACCAGGATTTTTTTGATTGAAAGATTTATGATTCATCTTATCATCCTAAAATCCAATAAATCTTAGTTCAGACAAATTACTAACTTTACCCCGTGCAAAAAACAAACAAAATACTGGTTGTAGGAGGGGGAAGCTGGGCCACTGCAAATATTAAGATGCTGGGCGACAACACTACCGAGAAAGAAATTTTTTGGTGGATGCGTAGTGCCGAAGCTGCAGAGCATGTACAAAAATTTGGGCACAACCCTAACTATTTAAGCTCGATTGAAGTTAAACTGCCTGCACAAAATATATCAACCGACCTGCAAGCACTGATAAAGCTTGCTGATATTATTTTATTGAATGTGCCCGCAGCTTTTTTAAAGGAAGCGTTAGCAGGCGTTACCGCTGATGATCTTGCCGGTAAAAAAATAGTATCGGCCATTAAAGGCATTGTGCCGGATGAGAACCAGATCATAGCCGAATTTTTAAACCAGCACTATAATATCCAGTTCAATAATTTTGCGGTAATAAGCGGCCCCTGCCATGCGGAAGAGGTAGCTTTAGAAAAACTGTCTTACCTCACTATCGCCTCAATGAATACTGATCTTGCTGCATTATTTGCAGGCATGATCAATACCCGGTACATTAAAACCATCGTATCTGACGATATTTACGGTACCGAATACGGCGCTGTACTAAAAAATATATATGCCATTGCCAGTGGTATTTGCCACGGTGTTGGCTATGGCGATA
Source organism: Mucilaginibacter sp. (assembly GCA_025929405.1). Taxonomy (GTDB): domain Bacteria; phylum Bacteroidota; class Bacteroidia; order Sphingobacteriales; family Sphingobacteriaceae; genus Mucilaginibacter. The sequence continues at coordinate 6,952 of JAICMD010000125.1, forward strand.
ATTTTCAATCAGTACTGATATCAAATGCCATACGTGAACTGGAACGTTTTGTGGCTGCCGTGCACCCTATTGACAGGGACATTAAAGAATCGGCCTACCTGGGCGATTTGCTGGTTACTGCTTATTCGCAATTCAGCCGTAACCGTACATTTGGCAACATGATAGGTAAAGGCTATACTGTAACATCAGCCCAACTAGAAATGAATATGATTGCCGAAGGCTTTTATGCCATTAATTGCCTGCACGAGGTTAATAAACAGTACAATGTTAATATGCCTATTTGCGATGCCGTTTATGCTATACTGTACCAAAAACGCTCGCCCTACCTGGAGATGAAAACTTTGGCAGAAAAATTGTGTTAACAGTTTTATAAAAAACTCTTAACACCATGAAAAATATAACCAAAGTTGCATTGATGGCAACCATGATGTTTGCCGCTGCACAAACACAAGCCCAAACACACAGAGACACTACACTGGGGCAAAAAATAGACAAAACCACTCATACTGTTGGACATGCTACCAGCAAAACGGCAAAAAAAGTTGGTAATGCAACTGCCGAAGGTGCCACTGCCGTAGGCCACAAAACATCTGAACTGGCCGCTAAAGGTGCCGCAGCCATAACTGATAAAAAATACGATGGCAAAGCCGGACCGGATAATGAGAATGTGTATATAGACAGCAAGGCCCGTTACTATTATGTAAACAAATCAGGCCATCGCGTATACATTACAAAAGCCGAAATGAAAACTAAGGTTGAATAATATTAACTGATAAATAATTGGACATGAAAGGATTTGTGCTGTTGATTGTGGTCCATATTATTACAGCCGTTTTATTAATGACAATGGCGTGGTAGATAGTTAGCAATCAGTGATTGGTTAATCAGTGATTAGTTGCTTGCGTCAGGTATAGTTATAAGAAAAGCCTCACACTTATTGAGTATGAGGCTTTTTATGTAGATAATGAATAGTTATTTACTAATCACCAATCTCTGATTAACTAATCACTAAACTCAAAACCGTCTGCGACGCTCCGGGCGATCTTCACGGCGCTTGCCTGAAAAATCGCGGAAACCGCCACCGCTTGAATTGCTTCTTTCGCGTGGTGCGCCGCCATCGCGTCTCTCGCCACCGCCACTGCGGTAACCGCCTTCGCGCCTGTCGCCCCCACGATAACCACCGCCATCACCGCGTCTTTCACCGCCACGGTAACCGCCGTCTCTGCGGTCTCCACGGCTGCTGCTTACGCCTTCGCCGGCAATTTCAATCCTTACCGGACGCCCTTTAAACTCAACACCTTTAAAGTTATTGGTAACAGCATCAACATCGGCATGCGGAACTTCAAAGAATGAATAAACGCCTTTAACATCAATTTTCCCAACGCTGCGTCCGCTTATTTTGGCGTTGTTGCAAATATAACCCAGCAAGTCGCCACGGTTAAACTCGTCAACCGAGCCTAAGTTTATAAATAAACGGGTATATTCTGATTTACCAAAGCTGCGACGGTCGCGGTCATCAGTACCACGTTCGCGGCGAGCCTCTTCAACCGGTGCATTCAGATCAGGCGCATTTTTGTAATAATCAAGGAAGCGGTTAAACTCAATAGAAGCAAAACGTTTAATAAAATCCTCTTTGGTCAAGTCTTTAAACTCTTCCATTATACGCGGGATATATTGCTCTATCTGCTGTTCGTTCACCTCTACATCATGTATCTTATGTACGATAGAGAATAACTGCTTTTCGCAAACATCAAAGCCGGTTGGTATTTCGGCTTTATTGAATTTTTTGCCTATAACGCGTTCTATCTGGCGTATCTTGCCTAATTCCTTAGCGTTAACAATGGCAATTGATACACCGGTTTTACCTGCACGTGCGGTACGGCCGCTTCGGTGGGTATAGTTTTCAACCTCGTCAGGTAACGAGTAGTTAATAACGTGGGTAACATCATTAACGTCAATACCACGCGCGGCAACATCAGTAGCAATTAATAATTGCAGGCTGCGGTCGCGGTAGCGTTTCATTACCTTATCACGCTGTTGCTGCGAAAGGTCGCCGTGTAAAGAGTCGGCATTGTAGCCGTCTTTTATCAGCGCTTCGGCAATATCCTGTGTTTCAATTTTAGTACGGCAAAAAACTATACCAAAAATATCAGGGTTAAAGTCAACAATACGTTTAAACGCGGCATATTTATCGCGGGCACGTACAACATAATACTCGTGCTCAATATTGGCATTGCCGGTATTTTTTTCGCCCATGGTTAACTCAAACGGGTTATCCATGTACTTTTTAGCTATGCGGCGAACTTCGCTTGGCATTGTGGCCGAGAATAGCCAGGTTTTTTTCTCTTCGGGTGTGGTGGATAAGATATTATCAATGTCTTCCTGAAAGCCCATATTGAGCATTTCATCAGCCTCATCCAATACTACAAATTTAACTCCCGAAAAATTTATAGCGCCGCGATTAATAATATCCAGCATACGGCCCGGAGTGGCAACAACAATTTGCACACCACGGCGTATCTGACGCAATTGGTCAGAGATACTGGCTCCGCCATAAACGGCAACAACGTGTACGTTGTCCATTTTTTTGGAGTAATTTTTAATGTCGTTTGCGATTTGTAAACAAAGTTCGCGTGTTGGGCACAAAACAAGTGCTTGCGGAGAATTTTATTCGAAATTCAGCAGTTCCAATAATGGCAAGCCAAAAGCATCAGTTTTTCCGGTCCCGGTTTGGGCTAAACCG
>JAICMD010000227.1 GCA_025929405.1 Mucilaginibacter sp.
ATAGTCTTCTATCTCAATAAATTTAACGTAACGGTTACGTATACGACGGGCAATATGCCATGTCCACATTATCGAGAATAATAAGAAACCTATGCTCAATGTAAACCAGCCGCCATCCATAAATTTATTTAGGTTACTAAATAAGAAAGTGCCTTCAATAAGCAGGTACATAATTAGAAATGTGCCTACAATATAATTAGGCACCTTTTTCTTTATCAGGAATTTTGATACCAGGATAGTGGTCATGAGCATGGCAACGGTAATACTTAAACCATAGGCCGCTTCCATCGCGTCAGAATGTCTGAACAATAATACAACACCTATACAGCCTGCGCATAGCAACCAGTTAACACTTGATACATATAACTGGCCCTTTTGCTCGCTTGGATAATGTATTTTAACCTTTGGCCATAAGTTAAGGCGCACCGCCTCGGCAATTAAGGTAAATGAGCCTGATATTAAGGCCTGGCTGGCAATAATAGCAGCTACAGTAGCTATGCCAATACCAAATATTAAAAACCACTGCGGCATTATTTTATAAAAAGGATTTTCCAGGTTAAGGTTAATAATTTGCCCGTTGCGCTGTAAAAGCCATACTGCCTGGCCCAGGTAGTTTAAAATTAAGCAGGTTTTAACGTATATCCAGCTCATTTGGATGTTGGAACGCCCGCAATGCCCCAAATCTGAATATAAAGCTTCGGCCCCGGTGGTACATAAAAACACGGCACCTAAAATAATAAAGGCATGGTAATCATGGCTGGTTAAAAGCTGTATGGCATAATAAGGGTTTAATGCCTTTACAATACCAGGCTCCTGTATAATAAAGCTAATGCCTAACACGCCCATCATGGTAAACCATATAAACATAATAGGGCCAAAGGCCCGGCCTACCATTGAGGTGCCAAACTGTTGTATGATAAATAAGCCCGCTATAATGGCAATAACCACCGGCACCGTATGTATATGAGGGAACGATGGTACCAAACCTTCAATAGCCGATGAAATGGTGATAGGGGGGGTAATTATACCATCGGCCAGCAGGGCGCAGCCCCCAACAACGGCAGGTACTACCAGCCACTTAGCCTTACGGCGCACTAATGAAAAAAGGGAGAAAATTCCCCCTTCACCCTTATTATCAGCCCTTAATGTAATAACCACATATTTTAGCGTGGTTTGCAAGGTAAGCGTCCAGAAAATACACGATACACCACCCAGTACAAGGATATCTGAGATGCGTTGTTCGCCAACTATTGCTTTAAAAACGTAAAGGGGAGAGGTACCAATATCTCCGTAGATAATTCCCAAACTGATCAGTAGCCCAGCGGCTGTCAGTTTTTGCAGATCTTTATGACTTGACACTGTTGTAATTAAAAAGACAAAAGTATCAAAAATATTGGTTTAAACTTATACAAAGCACATTGGTCTAATAAAAAAGCAGATTGGCGCTATTTTGTTAAAATTTGTTAAAACCTTTTATAAAATACAAAGTATTCAAATTGATGAGTAGTTTATTTATACTTTTGTATATATTTTATATATGGGGCAAAAATTTACCTATCGTTATTCATTCAGTTTTTTAATTGCCGCGGCAATATGGCTGAATTTTGCCTTTACCGTTAACATCCCTATTGTAAAAGCCGATACCAACTATTTTTGGCTTACCAATAAAAAAGCAAAAAAGAAAAATAGCTTACTGCTTGCATTACCGCCCATAAAAGCCGGTACCATATCAAGCGTTAAAATCAATATTGCACCCAAACCCGAAGACAAATTATTGTACGGTGTTGAGGTATATCCCAACCCCGTTACTGATCAGATCAATTTAAAATATGCCATAACGCGCAACTCAACCGTGAGCATTAAAATGACTGATATTTTGGGCAATGAGGTGTTTGCTGTTACCTATCCGGGGATGGAACCCGGCTCGCACAGTTTTCCGTACGCTGTAGGTAATAAGTTAAATAAAGGATTTTATTTTATACGCGTTGTTGCCGGTACCGAATCTGTTATTAAACGCATATCCATTTTATAATTAATTGGTGATTAGTGAATTAGTGATTAAGTGAGTAAAATTCATGTTTAATTACTTTATTTGCTGAAGACGACCAGTCAAATTACTAATTCACTCAATCACTCATTAAAAAGATGAAAATAATTGCCGTAGGCCGCAACTATGCCGAACACGCTAAAGAGCTTAATAATCCGGTACCTGTCGGCAGTCCGGTAATTTTTATGAAACCCGATACGGCCCTGCTAAAAGATAATAAACCCTTTTACCATCCCGATTTTTCGGAAGATATCCACCATGAAATTGAGATTGTATTAAAGGTTTGTAAGGAAGGTAAGCACATCAGCGAAAAATTTGCCGGTAATTATTTTGATGAGATTGCCTTAGGTGTTGATTTTACGGCACGCGATATACAGCAGCGCCATAAAGAGAAAGGGCTGCCCTGGGAGTTGGCTAAAGGGTTTGATGGTTCGGCCCCGGTAAGTAACTTTTTACCAAAGGCGCAATTTGCTGATCTGTACAACCTTAACTTTAAACTGGATGTTAATGGCCAAAACCGTCAAACCGGTAATACCCGCGATTTGATTTTTAGTTTTGAATTTGTTATTGCCTTTGTATCAAAATATATCACCCTAAAAAAAGGCGACCTTATTTATACCGGCACCCCTGCAGGCGTAGCAAAAGTTAATATCGGCGATAGGTTAGAGGGCTACCTGGAAGACCAGAAATTGCTGGATTTTTATATAAAATAAGCGGTTTTCAAACAAGTATAGTGCGGCAACTGTTCAACTGCTAATGAAGAAAAGGTTTTTTTTACTGCTACTTATTGTTTGTTGTTTATTTGTAAAGGCCCAGGCTCCTGCCATACAATCGAGGCCATATCCTAAAAATTATTTCAGGTACCCGCTTGATCTGCCGCCCAGCATTGTAGGTTCATTTGGCGAGTTAAGGCCCAGTCATTTCCATGCCGGGCTTGATTTTCGTACCAACCAGCGCAAGGGTTATCCCGTACATGCTGCGGCTGATGGATATATATCAAGGATACATGTGCAGGTTGGCGGCGGCGGCAATATAGTTTATATTGACCATCCAAACGGCTATACCACGGTTTATATGCACAATGATAGGTTTAATGAAGCTATAACTAAAGCCGTTAGAGACTATCAATACCAGCACCAGCAATTTGATGTTGATTTTAAACTGCCGCCAGGCCAGATAGAGGTTTGCCAGGGCGATGTTATTTCAATATCGGGCGCATCGGGCGCGGTTGAAGGGCCGCACCTGCATTTTGAGATACGCGATACCAAAACCGAAGAAACCATTAACCCACAGCTTTTTGGCATAACAATACCCGACAAGGTTGCGCCATCTATAAACGCGGTTGGTATTTATAAGCTGGATAATAAGCCTTTTAGCGAAAATACTCCGCATCAATTTTTATCGGTAACAGGCAGCGCGGGCAATTATCACCTGGTGCATCCTGGCGTAATTGATGTAAGCGGCAATACAGGTTTTGGTATTACAAGTTTTGATACCAACAGTGCCTCGGCAAGCCGTAACGGCGTTTATTCTATCGAGTTACAGCTTGATGATAAAACGGTTTATACCTACGCTGTTGAACGTTTTGCGTTTGATCAAACCCACGCTATAAACGCTTATATTGATTACCCAGCATTGCTTACAACCGGCAGGTGGATGCAAAAATGTTTTATCCTTCCCGGCAGTAAAATATCGCTATACCCGCAGTCTATTAACCGGGGGATCATCGACTTTACAGATGATGAAACCCACGAGGTTAAATATATTGTGAGGGACGTAGCCGGAAATACTTCAACTGTGGAGCTGCATGTAAAATCGCATACACCTGCCCCTGCGCAGACCTGGCAACCACAGGGTACCCTTTTTCATTATGACAGATTAAATGAGTTTGCCAATGATAGGGTAAAAGTTAGCATCCCGGTGGGAAACTTATATGACGATGTTGATTTTATATACTCAACCCTACCTATGCGGCCGGGGGCTTATTCGGTAACGCATCATATCCATAACCGTTTTACCCCAATACATGATCAGTATGAACTTTGGATAAAACCCGATCGCGACCTGGGCCAACTGGCAGATAAGGCAGTTATAGTAAGCACCGCAGGCAGCTATGCAGGCGGCATTTACCAGGATGGTTATGTAAAAGGAGCGGCAAAAGGTTTCGGCGATTTTTATATCCGTACAGATGATGTGCCGCCACGTATTGTACCAATAAATATTAGCAACGGTAAAAACATGGCTAAGTTAAAACGCATATCATTAAGGATAAGCGATAACCTGTCGGGCATAAAAAGTTATAACGGCAAAATTGATGGTAAATGGGTTTTAATGGAGTGGGATTATAAAACAAGGGTGTTAAGTTATACCTTTGACAATATTGAGACAGGCAAACATAATTTTGAATTAACCGTTAGCGATAATAAAGATAATGCTGCTGTGTATACAGCAAATTTTTATAAGTAAGTTGATTGAGTGAGCAGTTGATTTTGCGAGTGGTAATTAGCCGTTTTTCAACTACTTAACTAAGCAACTTATCAACTAATAAACCAACCATGACAACACTTAAAGAAGGCGATAAGGCCCCTGATTTTACAGCAAAGGACCAGAATGGTAAAACCGTTTCGCTGGCAGATTTTAAAGGCAAAACCGTTATTTTATATTTTTACCCAAAAGATGATACCCCCGGCTGTACTGCCGAGGCTTGTGATTTCAGGGATAATTACCAATCATTATTGGGCAAAGGTTTTGAAGTAATAGGTGTAAGTACCGACGATGAAAAATCACATAAAAAGTTTGAAACCAAATACAATCTGCCATTCCCGCTGATTGCTGATGAGGATAAAAAAATTGTAGAAGCCTACGGCGTTTGGGGCGAAAAAAGCATGTATGGCAAAACCTATATGGGCACCACGCGTAAAACATTTATTATTGATGCCGTGGGCAATATTCAGAAAATAATTGATAAGGTAGATACTAAAGCAGCATCGCAGCAGGTGCTTGATTTAATATAATATTAATATTTTAGTGGTTTAAAATTGTTATAAACCAAATAACTCTATAAATAAAAATATGCCGGCACAGGTTGATGATGCGGAAATATTAAGCAAGTTTCAGGACGAAAAAACGCGTAATGAAGCTTTTAAATTGTTATTGAACAAGTACCAGCAAAAAATTTACTGGCACGTTAGGCGCATGGTAATTGACCATGACGATGCCGACGACCTGGTACAGGATATATTTATTAAAGTTTGGAAAAACCTGCCTGGTTTTAGGAGCGATGCACAGCTATACACCTGGATGTATCGCATTGCTACTAATGAATGCATAACCTTTTTGAATAAAAAGAAGCAAAAAAATAATGTTTCGCTGGATGATGTTGATTATGAACTGGCTGATACGCTTACCGAATCAGAGTATTTTACCGGCGACCAGATACAAAAAAAGTTGCAGCA
>JAICMD010000001.1 GCA_025929405.1 Mucilaginibacter sp.
CATGGACAATAACTGCAACCAGCAATAGTCATAAGCTGGAAGTGCGGTTTGCTGCAACAAAACCATTAAGCGGCAAGTATATCATTACTAAAGGTATCCCTGATGATAAGTACATTACCATCTTCCTGGATAATGTGGCTGTGAATGGTGGCGCTGATGTATATGTGCGCCAGCTAACAGGCGGTAAATTAAAAATAAGCCTGTGCAGTGCAATGCCTGCGTTATTTTATTATCAGCCAGCAGTTGTTTTACTTCGGCTATTGTGTATTCTTCAACTATAATTTCTTCGTGCTCATCTAACGATTGCTCCTGCACTTTTTTACCACCTGTGGCCAAATAACAATAAGTTAAATTATTTGAAGTTGCAGGGTTTGGACTAACTGTTGATACCAGTTCCAGGTTGTCAAAAACATACCCGGTTTCTTCCAGTAACTCACGGCGCATGGCATCTTCCGGCAGTTCATCGCCGTCAATTACTCCGCCGGGTATCTCTAACGAAACAACATCTGCCGCATGCCGGTACTGGCGCACTAAAATTATTTTAGTGTCCGCAGTAACTGCTACTGCGTTTACCCAGTTGGGATATTCCAGCACAAAATATTCATCAACAATGCGCCCATCGGGCATTTGGCATTTATCGGCACGAAGTGTTGCCCAGTTGCCTTTGTGTATATAGCGTGACGATAATGTTTTCCATTTAAGTGGCTGCATAGTTTGTCTGAACTAAGATTTATACGATGAATTGATTTAATGATTTTTTATTGTGATAATATTTAATTCCTCGTCCAAAAATCATATAAATCGGTGACACGGACAAAAAAGGCAGGATAAAAAATCCTGCCAATCTAAAAAATAAAAAATCTGAAGATAATATTGGGATTGTTAACCCTGAGCCTGTCGAAGAATGCGCGTATATCCTACCCGCAATGGTTCGACAGGCTCACCATGACAAGGCTTATAATTGGTGCTGATTAACTAATCACTGATCACCAATCACTATCACCAACTTCCGCCTGACCCACCGCCACCAAAGCTGCCGCCGCCGAACCCACCGAAGCCGCCATCACCTCCGCCGCCTGAGCCACCTGAAAAACCGCCCCAGCCACCGCCACCGCGATTGCCGCTGTTCATCATTGATCCGGCTAAAAACCACCAGAACGGACTTGCACCGCCACGGCTACCAATAACCTGGCCGCCGCCACCGCCACCCCGCCTGCTAAATACCGCTATAAGTATAACTATAACCACAATAATTATAAACCCAACCGGGCTACCATCATCCTGGGCGCTCTTATGCTTACGGGGCGACTTATATTCGCCTTTTACATATTTGATAATCTGGTCTGTACCGGCATCAAGGCCTCCATAGTAATCGCCTTGTCTAAAACGCGGGTTTATATCATTTTCCCTGATTTCCTGGGTAACAATATCAGGCAAGGCACCTTCAACACCGTAACCGGTTTGTATAGTTAGTTTACGGTCCCCAAGCGCAACAAGTAGCACAATGCCATTGTTTTTACCCGCCTGGCCTATTCCCCAGGCACGGCCCAACTTAGCGCCGTACTCGTTTATATCATAATCGCCTACTGATTTTATGATCACTACCGCTATTTGGGTAGAGGTACTATCATCAAAGGCTACCAATTTATCCTCCAGCCGTTGTTTCTGATCTTGGGTAAGCGTATTAGTATAGTCAGTAACCAGGGTATTTGATTTTGGCGGAAAATCCTGCGCAAATGCCAGGTAACCCAAAATCAGGAAACTGAAAAATAAAGTAATTTTTTTAAGCATCGTCTTGGGTTTTAATCACTATCCATAAAGGAAACATCGTCGGGCAACTCGTTAATATCGTCGGTTTGGTAAGGGAAATAAGATTTGAGCTGCTCACCCGCTTTAACTATGCCGGTTATAACACCTTCAACCAAATTGCCTTGCTTAAATTGCTCCACCATTTTAACTTTGGTCTGATCCCAAAAATCAACCGGCACCTTTTGGTTAATACCGGCATCGCCTATGATGGCAAACTTACGATCGGTTGTAGCCAGGTATATCAGCACACCATTACGCAGTTTGGTTTTATGCATATCCAACTGGTAAAAGTATTTTGCTGCACGATCAAGCACTTCTTCGCTGCATGTTTTTTCAACACATATCCGCACCTCGCCCGAAGTATTTTTTTCGGCAGCCTGCACAGCCTCTTTAATGCGTTGCTGTTCGTCTTCGTTAAATAATGGCATAGTATTTAAAGATTGAAGATTAAAGATTAGTAATTAAGGACTGATCACAACCAACCCTTAATCACTAATCTTCAAACTTAAAATTGAACTTTCGGTGCTTTATCGGCTCCGGCTTCGGACTGGAAATATCCCTTCTCGTTAAAGCTGAACATTTTTGCCGTAATATTTGCCGGGAACGAACGTATTTTACTGTTATATTCTTGCACGGCATTGTTAAAATCCATACGGGCAATATTTATACGGTTCTCGGTACCCTCAATTTGCGCCTGTAAGCCCAAAAAGTTTTCATTTGCTTTTAATTGCGGATAATTTTCACTTACCACCATTAACCGGCCTAAAGCCTGGCTTAACTGGCCCTGTGCCGCTTGAAACTTCTCTATCGATTCGGGAGTTAATTTAGTAGGGTCAACCTGTACCGAAGTTGCCTTAGCACGGGCTTCAATAACATCAGTTAATGTGCTTTTTTCAAAATTAGCGGCACCCTTTACGGTTGCTACCAGGTTTGGTATCAAGTCCGACCGGCGCTGATACTGGCTTTGTACTGCGCCCCATTTTGCCTTAACATTTTCGTCCATTTGCACCATGCTATTATAGCTGCATGAGCTTAACGACATGGTAGCCATGATTACTAATATTGCTGCGAATAATTTTTTCATCGTTTATGTTCTTTATTTTCAGTTTAGATTACAAAAGGCATACCGTTGTTACAGTTATGTTACAATTATGCCATTATGTCAAATATAACTATAAAAATACAAGCCCATAGTTTGCTACGCAGCTACTTTTTTGAAGCATTAACCAATAACAAACCTGCTGCAATACCTGCAACCATTGCTACCCCAAGATATTTGGTTGTTTTAAGCTGATAGGGCGGCCTGTTAAACCCGCCATGCGTGCTCATTGCATAATCAACTGTGGTAAACAAATTACCATCAGTTGGCGGCATATCATCAGCGCGTTTAAAATACCTGCGCATAAAAGCACCGGTTAGCTTCACCATTGTTTCGGGTAGTAAATTATGTGCAAACTTTAGTAATAATGATACTCCGCCCACATATTTTGTTGAGGAAGGATCGGCAGCTACTTTTAATACTTCGTGCGCTAATCGCTGCGGATCATACACCGGTGGCGAAGGCACCAGCTTTTTTCCGGTATAGTTACCTGCGTGTGATATGCCCGGCGTATCTAAAAAAGCAGGGAACATATCGCACACATATATTTTGGGCCATGCTGTTAGTTCCCCTTTTAATGATTCCGAAAATCCCCTTAATCCAAATTTGCTTGCTGTATAACCTGCACCATAAGGTAACGGCAAGTAACCACCTATTGATATGTTATTAATGATGGTACCAAATGCCTGTGCTTTAAAAATAGGCAGTACGGCGTGCGCACCATTCATATAACCTATTAAGTTGGTTTCAATTGCCTGTTTATGTACAGCCATGGGCGTAGCATCAAAAGGACCCGCAGCAAGTATGCCTGCATTATTTATCCAGATATCAAGCTTACCTTTCCAATCTGCGGCAGTATTAGCCAGGTTTATCATTGCACCGGTATCGGTTACATCGGTAGGTACTATCAATACTTCTGTGTCAAAACTTTCACATTCTGCTGCAACTTCGGCTAAAACACTTTCATTACGTGCTGCTAAAACCAAACACGCACCTTGTTCTGCAAAAGCCAAAGCCATTGCCCTGCCCGCACCGCTGGAAGCGCCGGTTATTACCACTACTTTATCTTTTAAACTCGCTAACTTATCCATATTATATTAACCTGCTGCCCGGCAATGTGTTTTAAATAATGCAATGGCGGTTAAGATTAAGCTTAAATGATGTGCAGATATGCAGATGTTGTGAATGTGTAAATGGGCAGATATGCAAATGTGCGGGATGTGCAGAATGTATTAATGCGAATACGCAAATTACGACATGCAGACATGCAAATTTAGGTGGTGTACACAGGTTCCCTCTTGAGGAGGGACAGGGGGGGTGTGTTAATAAAACGATTTGGAAATTGAGATTTAATCCCAATCCAAAGCGCCCTTTTTGATGACGTAGATAAAGCCAAGCAACAAGGTACCCATAAAAATAAACATCTCTATCATGCCGGTTTTGCCCAGTTCATGAAAGTTTACGGCCCAGGGGTACATAAATATTACCTCAACATCAAAAAGCACAAACAGGATAGCTACCAGGAAGTATTTAATAGATATGGGGGTACGGGCATTACCAATAACTTCAATACCCGATTCAAAAGGGGTTAATTTATCCTTGGTTACGCGTTTAGGGCCTATTTTGTGGGTAACAAACATGGTAGTAACCACAAAACCCACAGCAACCAGCATCTGGAAAATAATAGGCAAATAATTAACCGGTAAACTTTGTACTTCCATGGGTGCAAATATACAAATGGTACAATATAATGTAAAACACTTTTTTATTACATAATAAGAAATACTGTTATTAACTAATGTGCATAATTAAAACCAATGAATGTGCATTTATACGTTGATTTACAGCATGTAAATTTGGAAATTAAAAAACTATAGTTTAAGTTTGATTAACCTAAAGATAAATATATGTTTCTTACTCCAACCTATGATAGTACTACAGAAGTGGTATTACAACTTATTTCGCAATTAAAATTACCAGTGACAAAAAAGACTATAATAACCGAATTAGAACTCCATCCTGATTATCCGAGTTTATTAGCTATAAATGATGTTTTAAACCAATTTGGCATAGCTAATTACCCATTCAATAATATCACTATCGAAAAATTATTACATGTACCCTGCCCCTTTATTGCGCATACTAAAAACAAACAGTTCTTATTAATTAAAGATATCAATAAAACATCCGTGCAATTAAATGATACTACAATTAGCCTGGATGACTTTGCGGCTAAATTTGACGGTGTTATTATGGCAGTTGAACCTTTGGAAGAAGCGGGCGATAAAAATTATAACGAAAATAAATGGTTACAAACCTTAGATGCGTTAAGAACTCCGGTATCATTGGCAGGATTAGTAGCCATTACAATGCTTGCATTAATTTATCAATCCTCTTATTTGCTTAACATTAACTGGCAAATAGCTGCAGTAACCTTATTTAAGTTAGCCGGAGTCATTACATCAATTTTATTATTGATACAAAGCATTGATAGTAATAATCCCTTAATCCAGAAGCTCTGTCAAAATGATACCAACAAAAATTGCAATGCCATTTTATCTTCACCCGCAGCTAAAGCATTTAGCGGACTCACATGGTCAGAAGTAGGCTATTTTTATTTTTCAGGAACTTTTTTAACGCTTTTATTTAACAGCAATTCTATATCCATTTTACAAATATTAAGCATATTAAATATTATAAGCCTGCCTTATACATTTTATTCTATTTATTACCAATGGCGCGTAGCTAAAGTATGGTGTGTTTTATGCAGCACCATACAAGGTTTATTATGGCTGGAGTTTATTCCGTTAATAACTATGCTTAAAATGCCTTTATTGGCACCTACCGCAAAAGAATTAAGTAGCTTGTTAATATGCTTTATTACACCCTTTATAGCATGGATATGGATTAAACCATTCTTGGTAAATGCGCAAAAGATAACACCTTTAAATAAACAGTTAAACAAGTTCAAATACAATATTGATCTGTTTAATAAATTGCTAACTGAACAGATTAAATATACTACCCCTGACACTTCATGGTCGGTTGTTTTGGGCAATATGGAAAACCCAGATAAAATTATAACTATGGTATCAAACCCTTATTGCGGGCCATGTGATGGTGCACACAAAATTATTGACGAATTATTGGAGTCAAAAAATAATATTCAAGTTCGATTTGTATTTGTATTCAATAACATTTTTTCTGAAGATGATAAACGCATGGTTGTTGCCCGGCATTTGTTAGCATTAGATACTAACGGCAATAAAACTATGGTAAAAAATGCCTTACATGACTGGTATACGCTTAGGCAAAAGGATTTTACCGAATGGACAAAAAAGTATCCTACAAATTATGATGATGGCGTTATTAGCAAGCTTGAACAACAAACAAATTGGCGCAATATAGCAGAAATCATATCCACCCCAACAACCTTAATAAATGGTTATAAACTGCCTTACCCATACCAATTAGATGATTTAAAATACTTCTAATGATATAAAGTTGCCTGCCTTTAGGAAAAACAGGATAAGGAAAGCCGTAACCTGAATAAATGAAGCAAATATTAAATATGTTATTATGAAAAAACTAAAATTAATGCTTAATGCTGATGAAATAATCAGTAGAGAGGAAATGAAAAAAATTAGTGGGGGATATGACGACGGGGCCTGCATCCAATTTATATGTGGTTCCACTTGCCCAACTGCAACCGGTTGGTGCAGTTGTGTAGATTTTGGAGGGGGAGGAGTAGGTGGGCCAATTTGTTTGGGAGGATAAATAACAAAGGCTTCTTTTCAGAAGCCTTTGTTATTTATATTTATTAATATATTACTTACTCTTTTTAGCAGGGGCTGTCGTTGCCGCAGGTGCAGCCTTTGAATCAAAATAGAATTTGGCTTGTCTATTGTCAGGATCTTGTTCTCTTGCCTTAGTATAAGCGTCAAGAGCCTTTGCATCATCTTTATCATGGTACAAATAATAATTACCCATATAAGCATACGCTTCTGCAAAGTAGCGTTTAGTTTTTACATCTGTTGGTTGTTTAGCTGTTAAAGCTTCTATATATTTTTCATAATAAGGTTTAGCCAGTCCAGCCATTTTCGTTAAATCCTTATTATCTTTTAAGTCAGCAATTCGTGCTCTATAAAGATATATATCAGCAGGCGGGGTAGTATAAGCTTTCGCAGCAATTGCTAGTGATGTATCACGTTTATCTAATAAAGTTGAATCTTTAGTTTTGTTATATGCGACTGCATAGTAATAATAAATCCCCGCATATACGCGATTAGTGGGAGAAGATGAATTATGAACTTTGTTCGCAATATCATAATAAGAATTTGCGATATTCAGATATTCATTTTTCTTTTTATATACATTAGTTATATCTGTATAGGCATCTTCAGCCAAAGTACTATCCAAATCAGCAGCCTTCTTTAAATTACCAATACCGGCTACAGTATCTTTACCGCTGGCAATTTGCAAACGGCCCAAATAGTAATAATCACGTGGTAAAATGCGGGTTGGCTCAGCTTTACTAAACCAGGTGTTTATAGCAGTTAAGCCATTGGTATAATCCTTATTTTCATAAGCGGCATAACCTAAATAACGGTATACGCGTATGTTGCTGCCGGCATGTTTAGCCAGCGTGCTTGCCACTTGCTGCAGCTCTTCGTATTTACCTGCACTTACTAAAAAGTCGGCATAACGCATTAAAGTTTCGTCAGACTCATCAGTCAAACTCATGTACTTTTTATAGTTGGCAACACCCTCATTAATTTTTTCGGATGCTACCGCTTTGCTATCCAATGCCCAGCTCAGGTCGGTTTCGGCCCATTCGCGGTAAGCCGGGCCATAGTTAGGGTCAATGGCAATAGCTGCCTGAAATTGTTTAACCGCATCTTCAAAATTATGGGCATTGCTCCATAATACGCCTTGCGCTACATTGGCCGCAGGCGATTTTGGGTCTAACCCTAATGCTGTTGTATAGTAATTATAGGCTTCGCTGGTATTTCTTTGCGAGCGGTATGCATTACCCAAAGCCAATGCTGCTTCGGCATCCTTAGGATTGGCCAGCGTAGCTTTCTTTAAAGCTGCAATAGCGGCATCGGCATCAGCAGTATTAACTACCTTGCTGCCTGGTAAAGGCATTAATAAACCTTCGCCCATGTAGATGTATGGTTTTGAATCTTTTTTAGATGTTAAGTCTGCTACTTGTTTAAAATTACTGCTTTCGCCGGCTGCATCTTTATTTAAATGGGCTACTACACCTAAACCTGCATAATTAAGCGCCGACTTAGGATCAACAGCAATACCTTTGGTAAAGGCTGCCTTTGCCGAGTCGACATAATCCTGCTGTAAATAGGTCCAACCCAGGTAAAAAAAGTTTTCGTCATTGTTTTTTGCTTGTGTAACCGTAAGGTTTTTAAGCATGGCTTTTGCTTTCTGGTACTGTTCGGCATCTATAGCTTTTTTAGCATCGGCAAGGCTTTGAGCAAAAACCGACGAACCAACAACTACCAGCCCTAACGCTACATTAGCTATTTTACTGATCATTTTCATCTCGTGTTTATAATTATAGTGTTTATTAAAATGTATGTTTAATGTTTATCTCTCTTCCAGGTATTGAGTCTGGCAATATACCCGACCGTAATATTACGCGCTGCCCCTGTTCATTAACCAAAAAGTAGGCAAATCCTGTGCCTAAACCCCATTTACCGGTACAATTTATAACATAAAGGCCCCTAATTAATGGATACTGCTTTAAAGCCAGTGTGCTTTGCGAAGGCTTAAAATATTGGTTAGGGGCTGTTTTATTAGCTTCATCCTTAACCGCAACTATCTTCACATTGTGCACCGCATCCTTATAATCGTTATCAGGGTCATTTAACCAGCTAAATCCTGTAATGCCTATGGCTTCGGGATGCTCGCTTACATATTTTATAACCTCTTTATTATTTTTGAGTGCAAAAATGTTGCTTAGATTAAAATTGGCATTTCCTGAAAACTCTTTCAAATACCGTACTAAACTTGAGTTTCCATTATCAAAAACGATGTTTACGTTAGTTTTAGTCTTGCCATTAAGCATATTTTTTATTTCGGCCACTGATGTTAACGTATCATTTGACGCCTTATTGACAATTAAAGTAATAGCATCAATAGCAAAACGATGTACATCAGGGGGCAAATTACGGCTTTTTAATAATTTAAGTTCATCGGCATTTAAATCACGAGCCAATATAGCCACCCTTACACTATCATTTAATAATAACCGTAATGCATCATTTTCCGAACGATAAAGTATATTGATCCTGGCTTTATTGTTCAGTTGCGTAAAAACATATTTTTCTTCATCAACAATAGGCTGGCATGATTCATCTGCCGTAAAAGTAGCAGTGCCTTCCGTAATTGAATCTTGTTTGGCAGCCGGCGTTGTTTTTTGCTTGCATGCCTGCAGCATAATTATAGCACCGGCAACCAATAGAATTGTTTTTGCCTTATTCATTATCCCTTTTTAACAACCTTGAAAAGCGCAAAACGCTATACAAAACAATCATTGCACCAAATACTTTGCGCTGCCAGGGCAATAAGTTTACGGGCATATCCTGCCAAAACATTACCATGCCGCCTAATGTGCAAAAGCACACAAATAATACGATGCCTAAAATAAGCAAAAACCGCCTTTTGAGCGATTTTTGCTTATCATTAAAGTTTAATGACATTATTTAGTTTTATTCGTCGCCACTTAGTGTAAACGAGATCGGAATTGTGTACTGCGCACGTACCGGGCGGCCATTTTGGATACCTGGTTTCCATTTAGGTGAAGATTTCAACACGCGTGTTGCTTCATCGCCCATGGCTTGCGTAGGTGCACGTACAACTTTAATGTCGGTTAAGCTACCATCTCTCTCCACAACAAACTGCATTACAGCTTTACCCTGCACGTTATTTTCCCTGTCAGCAGCGGGGTAACGCATGTTTTTTTGCAGATACGCTATAAACTTATCAGGGCCACCGGGGAAACTTGGTAATACTTCCACAACGTCATACACCTTGTTTACGTCCTCAGTCACCTGTTTTACATCAGAGTTACCTACCGGTTCATCAATCTTGATGTCGGCATTAGGGTCGCCCTTAATGTCTTTTTGTCCAGGGTCGGCTACCTTTAATTCCTGTACGGTAGGTGGTTCTTCTTTCACCTCATTATCCGGTTTTACAATCGGCGGAGGGAACTTTACCTGGTCAACCTTTGGTTTTGGAGGCTCCTGCGGCGGCGGAATTTCTTCTTTCTTTTTTTCAGCAGGCGGCGGTGTTAATACCACCTCTGAAATTTTCACCTTCTCAGGTGCCTTAGGAATAAGACCCTCAATTTTATTGATAATTGTTTTTAACGATATTACAAATACAAAGAAGATAATACCAATTAACAAAGCACGGTTAGTATTCTTTGGGTTGGTTCTTCTTAATTCGTATGCGCCATAATTTTTGTTACGGCCGGTAAAAACAACGTCGATCCATTCCTGCTTTAAAATGTCTAATTTAGATCCGAGCATTATTTTAAGCTTTAATTTTTTACGTAATTTTTATTTTAATATATCCCGTCTCTTTTTAACAAGTCGATCTCAACCGGGGTAATATCAACTATTGCACGTTTTTTATTACCAGTAATATTCAATTCATCCATAACAGTTACCATGTTATCATAGTTTGATTTATCACTTGGCTTAACAATCACCATCATATCTTCGCCATAAGTGGCTTTAATTTTTTGGGCCTGTTCAAATAACGTTTTACGGATACCGTTTTTACCATAACCTTCTTTTGTAGGGGGGGTTTTACCCGGAATCCCTACAAACCATTCTAATTGGTTATTTGAACCTAACAGGATAGTCATAGTTGTTGATTCCTTTACAGGCAATTGGTCTTTAGTCTTTTCATCCTTATCCGGCATTGCCAAATCCATTGCTTTTGGTTTTTGCAGTGTAGTGGTAAAGATAAAAAAGGTAATCAGCAGGAAAGCAAGGTCAACCATGGCTGTTAAATCCACACGGGTTGACTTTTTCTTGGTTCTAACCTTACCGCTGCCTTTTTTACCCCCGCCGGAGGTGTCTAATTCTGCCATAATTTTTTATTTTGAAACCGTTTTTAGGTTTGTAATTAAATTAAACTTATTAATTTTTTGCTTTTGCAAGGTGGCTATTACTTTTTTAATAGTAGGGTATTGCTCCTTGCTATCACCTTTAATGGCTATTTGCAAATCTTTTCCATGCAAACCTACATTGGCTTTACGGGCCGAACGTACCCAATCAGAAAGCTCGCTGTTATCAGTTGTATCAACCGGTATACCAGGCTGTTGATAAGCCAGCTTTTGATCGTTTGATAAAGCAAGAAACTGTTTCAGCATGGCAACAGGCACACCAAATGATTCTGTACCTGCAAATACCTGTTGCTCCTGCGGAGTGAAGTTAATGTGATATTTATCACCCATTTGCTTTAAGGTTTCAACACGCACATCTGCACCCTGTACGTTAAAGAAAGTTTTTCCCTGTGCTACAGTAAGGGTTGAAAAATCAGTTTCAGGTATGGCAAACGTTGCTATTGAAGCGGGCACATCGGCATGAACTGGCTCCTGTGTTTTAGGCTTTGCTGATAATATGAAGAAGGTAAGCAGCAGGAATGCCACGTCGCACATGGCGGTCATGTCAATTGCTGTACTCTTTCTTGCAACTTTTACTCTAGGCATAATTGTTTATTTTAAAATTATTAGTGTTATTAAAAATTTATTAAGCCCCGGCCCCGTTATTGACGAAGCCGGGTATTAACACTAAAATTTATTTGTTTTTGTGTGACGCAGCAAACGTTTGTACAATGCTGAAACCGGTTTCGTCAATAGCATAAGTTAAGCTATCAATTTTTGAAGTAAACACGTTGTACATAACAATTGAAGAAGCTGAGGTAAAGATACCTAACGCGGTGTTAACCAAAGCTTCAGAGATAGCTGATGATAATTTTGATGTATTAGTTGCAGCACCTGATAACTCGGCGAAGGCCTTGATCATACCGATTACTGTACCTAACAAACCGGTTAACGTACCGATAGATACAAGCGTAGCTATGATAGTTAAGTTTTGCTCTAACATAGGCATTTCTAAAGCGGTAGCTTCTTCAATATCTTTCTGGATAGCAAGGGTTTTCTGATCAACGTCTAAAGTTGCCTCGTTTTCCATTTCTTTATATTTTTTCAAACCTGCTTTGATCACGTTAGCAACAGAACCTTTTTGTTTGTCGCATTCAGCAGCAGCAGCATCAATATTGCCTGCGCTTAATGAGCCTTGTACTTTTCTAACAAATGCATCAACACTTGAAGTACCAGATGCTTTACCGATAACGATAAACCTTTCGATAGAGAATACAATTACCATTAATACGTATGACATTACCAATGGTACTAATACACCACCTTTGTATACAGTTCCAAATATATCGCCATCAGCCGGATCGCCATGATTGTCGCCGCCTTTAAAGTGGCTTGGATCACCTAATATAAATATGTATATTAAAATTGCCACCGTAAGACACAATGGAATTGTTAATGTTGCAAACAAGCTTGAACCTGAGCCTGAGCTTTCTTTTTTAGCAGCAGTAGTAGTTGTTTTTGTTGGTGCGGTTGCCATTACTTTAAATTTTAGTTTTAGTTTTTGTTTATTATTAGTTAGTTAATTGCGCATTTTTTTTGCGGGATAACAAAATTAGAATTAAAATGAAATAAAAAAATTTTTTTCAATATTAATTCGCTTCGGTTTATTTATTGGCAATCGTGTGTGTTTTTGTAAATTTACTAACGCACCGATACTAAAAATCGTCTGTTATCCCGAACAATTTTTTACAATAAAACTTATTATTTTTTTAAATAACAAGCTTGGGTGTATAAAATTTATGTAATTATACTGTTATAATTGTAACAATTGATATTTTTTTGGTCTAAAACATTGATGTTTTAGATTTTAAAATTACACTTGTTTAATTATACAGAAAATTATTGGCTATTTTTAATAATTATCAGGAATCAATAAAAAATCTAAAAAATACTAATTTTTTAGTTAACCACCTGATTTTTTAGTTTTAAATCCATCGGTTTGAAGTATCGCCGATATTTTATCTCTAAAATCGCCCTGTATCAAAATCTCGCCATCCTTAGCAGAACCACCCACGCCGCATTTTGATTTTAATTTTTTGCTTATTTCTTCAAGATCATTAGTTGTACCTATAAAACCTGTAATACGTGTTACTAATTTGCCCCCGCCTTTTCTGTCCAGATGTATTTTCAGGTTTTGCTGTTGCGGAGGTAAAGTTTCTATATTATCATTATCCTCGCGGTATTCAAAATCCGGATCAGTAGAATAAACTACACCAGTATAGTTCTTATTTTTTTTAGACATGGTTGGTAAGTTTATACTTAGGCCCTACAATAACCCTTAACGATTGAGGTACAATATTTATTTTAATATCAGTGCCATTAATTTGCGGTTCGCCATCAAGGTGTATAGGGCCAGGGGTATTACGACTAATATTAACTTGTTTTCCCTGTATTATTTCAACATACTTTGACTTATCAGCAGTTTTAAATAGCATCCGCAGACACATTTCGGGGAAACGATACAGTGGGAACGGCTTTATCATACACACATCTATCAAACCATCCTGCACTGAAGCGTGCGGCGATACATGTGCGTTATTGCCATATTGGGATGAGTTGGCCAAACTCAGCATAAACAGATTGCGGTTATACGTAACACTATCTATGTTTATTATATAGGGCTGGGGCTTATAAGTAAGCACTTCCTTAATAGAAGATTTTGCGTAACTTATAAAACCGCGCTTTTTGTTATGCGAAAACAACTCGCTGATGTGCGCATCAAAACCCATACCTGCCATATTGAAAAAAGGTTGCCCATTAGCTTCGGCAGAATCAATAATTTCAAAATGGCCGTTATTAAGGTTTTTTATCGCCGCACTTATATCCATAGGTATATTTAGAAACCTCGACAAGCCGTTTCCTGATCCGCACGGCACTATACCTAATAAGGTATCAGTACCCACCAGAGCCGATGCTACTTCATTTACAGTACCATCCCCACCTACCGCAGCAATAATATTATATTTTTCAACGGCTTCAAGGGTAAGCTGGCGCGCATGTGCTACGCTGTTTGTAAAAACAATGGTATATTCAAAAATACTGGTATCAAGGTGCCGTTCAATCAACTCCGGTACATCATCCTTCTTTTTTCCTCCCGATACCGGGTTAACAATAAATAACGCCTTTTTTTTCAACCTAAATATTATAAGCGGCAAAAGTAAATGTATTTTCGCTTTTGTAAAAATTGTTTTATTTTTGGCCGAAAGTGGATTGATTTAGTTGCCCGTAGCTAATATCTTACATATCGGGCCGGATTGCAACCACGTAAAAAAGTGCTAAAACCATACTTCTTTACTGTGTTCAGGTAAATCCTTCCTATTTATTTTATATATTAAAAATAAAAAATATGCCTTATTTATTTACGTCCGAATCAGTGTCAGAAGGGCACCCGGATAAAGTTTCTGACCAGATATCAGATGCCTTAATTGATAATTTTTTAGCCTTTGACCCTGAATCAAAAGTAGCCTGCGAAACCCTGGTGACTACCGGCCAGGTATTTTTAGCCGGCGAAGTAAAATCAAAAGCTTATTTGGATGTACAAAAAATTGCCCGTGATGTGATCAAAAAAATTGGTTATACCAATGGCGAGTATATGTTTGATTGCCACTCATGCAGCGTACTTTCTGCCATACATGAGCAATCGCCCGATATTAACCAGGGTGTTGAGCGTAAGGCTAAAGAAGAGCAAGGAGCCGGCGACCAGGGTATGATGTTTGGCTATGCCACCATTGAAACTGACAACTACATGCCATTGGCATTGGATATTGCACATGCTTTATTGTTGGAGCTTGCAGCTATCCGCCGCGAAAATACCGATATTAAGTACTTGCGCCCTGATGCAAAATCGCAGGTTACGTTGGAGTATGATGACAATAACCAGCCGGTACGTATTGATGCTATCGTAATTTCTACTCAGCATGATGATTTTGATGAAGAAAGAGCCATGCTTGACAAAATCAGCAAAGACATCATCAGCGTGTTAATACCACGTGTTAAAGCAAAATATCCAAAATATGCTCACTTTTTTAATGATGATATTAAATATCACATTAACCCAACCGGCAAATTTGTTATTGGCGGGCCGCATGGCGACACCGGCTTAACCGGTCGTAAAATTATTGTTGATACTTATGGCGGTAAAGGTGCACATGGTGGCGGCGCATTTTCAGGCAAAGATCCTTCAAAAGTTGACCGTTCTGCAGCTTATGCTACCCGCCACGTTGCTAAAAACCTGGTTGCTGCCGGTGTTTGCAGCGAAGTATTGGTACAGGTAAGTTATGCTATTGGTGTTGCGCAACCTATGGGCATTTATATTAATACTTATGGTACAGGCAAGGTTGGTTTAACCGACGGAGAAATTGCTAAAAAAGTGGAAAGTATTTTTAACATGACTCCTTATGCAATTGAAACCCGTTTTAAACTGCGTAATCCTATTTATAGCGAAACTGCGGCTTATGGTCACTTTGGCAAACCAAGCACTACCGTTAAAAAACAGTTTATAGCTCATGATGGCAGCGTGCTTGAAAGAGAGGTTGAATTGTTTACCTGGGAAAAACTAGATTACGTTGATAAAGTAAAACAAGCTTTTGGATTATAATGCCATAATCAAAAATAACTAACTTTGAAGGGCGATGAATATTCATCGCCCTTTTTTATTACAGTATCTTATGAAAAAACTATTTGTTTTATTATTTATATACGGTGTAACAGCATCTACGCTTGTCAAGGCCGATGCATCTACCGGCGACTTTAATAATGTTGTAAAAACATACCTCGACGTTAAGAATGCATTGGTAAGTGGCAATGCAACTACAGCTAAAACCGCAGCCGCAAATATGCTGACGGCTATAAACGCAGTAACCGATAAAAGCATTGATGCAGCACAATATAAAACATGGCTTAACTATGCAGATAAATTAAGCTTTGATGCACGCCATATCAGTGAAAGTGATGACATCAATCATCAGCGCGAGCATTTTGCCAGCTTATCAACCAATATACTGGATGTATTAAAAGTGCTTAAATCAAATACATTTACTTTATATAAGCAATATTGCCCCATGAAGAAAAAGTATTGGTTAAGCGAAACCGCCGCCGTTAAAAACCCTTATTATGGTAGTAAAATGATGACCTGTGGTGAAACAAAAGAAACATTAGCGGCAGTTAAATAATATATGGGCAAAAAACACGAAGAAGAAAACCCCTGGCAAATTACTGCCCAAAAGGAAATTTATGATAACCCCTGGATAAACTTAACCGAATACCAGGTTATTAACCCTGCCGGTAAGCCGGGTATTTATGGTAAGGTGCATTATAAAAACTATGCCATAGGTATTGTGCCGCTTGATGAGGATGTGAACACTTATCTGGTGGGCCAGTATCGTTTTGCAACGGGTAGCTATAGCTGGGAATTGCCCGAAGGTGGCGGACCATTGGATATCGATCCGCTTGAATCGGCAAAGCGCGAGTTGCTGGAGGAAACAGGTTTAAAAGCCAGCAATTGGACAGTATTACAAAACATGCATTTAAGTAACTCGGTAACTGATGAATTTAACATTATTTATCTGGCACGTGGGTTACAACAATTTGAAGCCGAACCTGAAGATACAGAACAACTGGTAATACGTAAAATGCCTTTTGAAGAAGCCTACCAAATGGTTTGCAACAACCAGATAACTGATGCCATAAGTGTGGTAGCTATATTACGGGTTAAGCTATTATTGATAGAAAACCAATTAGTTTAATACTTAATAATTTTTATTTTTAGCCAATTATATGAAGAAGTTTCTTGGCTATTTCCTGTCGCCTGTAGCTATTGTGGCATTTATACTAATACTTTGTATATTTCAGCCTATACAATGGTTATCCTATAATTTAGGTGGTTATAAAGCGCATAAAAGATCGGTTGATGTGCTCGACTTTTTTTTAACCGGTACGGCTTATTTGCTATTTAACCCAATAATTTTTATTAATCATCAAAACCTGCCGGTTGGTCGCTCAATAATTTTTATAGCCAATCACCAAAGCTTGTTTGATATACCACCGATGATATGGTTTTTGCGAAAATATCATGCTAAGTTTATTTCGAAGGTTGAACTTACCAAGGGCATACCATCCATATCCTATAATTTAAAACATGGCGGCGGTGCTAATATTAACCGTAAAGATCCGCGCCAATCCATAACCGAACTGATAAAATTTGCCGAAAGGATGAGGGATAACAAATGGTCGGCGGTAATTTTTCCCGAAGGTACACGTTCAGCTACAGGCAAAGTAAAACCATTTCAGTCTGCAGGTATCGCCACCATTTTAAAAAAATGCCCTGATGCACTTATCGTGCCTATCGCCATAAAAGATTCGTGGAAGATGATACAATACGGCCTTTACCCCATGAATACCTTTACACCCATTACCTGGGAAGTGCTGGAACCTATCGAACCCACAGTTGGAACACCTGATGAAATAGTTTTATTAGCCGAAAAAAGGATAAAAGAGAAGTTGGGACAGGCGTAATTATTTCGCCACTAAATAGAATAAGACAAAAAGCCTTACAATATTGTAAGGCTTTTTGTCTTTAGCGGAATGGACGGGACCGCGACCATTCTTGTAAGGGATTATCTTACAGACATTTATATTTTTGAATACCTATTAGTCACCGTGGAGGTCACGGATTAACTATAAGGGATTTTGAGACGATTTAAAGAACTTTTCTTAAGTCAAAGATACGATTTTGACCCGAACTTTCGGTCATAAAAGCAAACTTTATCTCTATGATTTATATAGAAAAGAAAAAGTGAGAGGCCAGCCAAATTCTTGCAGTCCTTGCGAAACGAGAACAGTGGTAGATATTACTGATATTGCAGCATGCTCAGTTAAATCTATAAATGCAGAATTGTATAAATACAGATTTATGTATTTGTAGATTTATGTAAATAAACAGTGGAGCATTTAATATCATTGGGTAAGACGCCTAAATTCGACAGAATATTTAGTGGCTTGAGCTGGGTCCATTTCAACGGTGACATTTTCATCATTTCTAAATTCTGCATTATCGCTCCAATTGTACGAACCTGTTATCACAACTTGATTATCAACAACACAAAATTTATTATGCATTAGGCCACCTCGTTGACCGCGTTTAATTAAGAAATGTGGTAACTTCGAGATTTCAACGCCATGTTTTTTGTTGATACCATCGTCAAAAATGGCAATTTGAACATCGATGCCTTCCTTTGCTTTTTCCAGCAACTTATTGAATAAGGTTTCATTCGTGAACCAGGCCATCACAACTCTAATGGAAACCTGAGCAAGATCTAATGCCGCAAGAATTTTATTTTGTATGTCTTGGAAATGTGCTTCATTTACTACAGGCCGTCTATTATCTACAATTCCGCCCTGAATTACGTAGTCATGATTACTTTTAATGATACCGTATTTTTCAGGATTCAAAATGCCATTTAGTTCACCTAAAATAACATCAGATTTTTCAAGCGTATTAAATACGTTGGTTAAGATTTCTCTAAGATCGTTCTTTTCGGACATCAAATTAAGGTGATGTTCAATATATTGGGTTTTGGATGGACGTTGACCATTCTTTTTACCGATATCCGGTAATCCTAAATCATCATATTTATCTCGAAACCCATACTTATTAAAAATGGTTACGAGTTCTTTCCCAGTCCGACCGTTAATGAAATACTTAACAAGTTGCTCTATCGCATAAGGTGAAATTTTCATTTGTTGAAAGTTATACAGAAACTAATAAAAATTAATTGCCAATATAAAAATATCACCTCCGACTCGGATTTACTCGGAGTCATTTATTTTCCCTTCATCCCACTTTTGCCTATGTAATTCTACAATTACAGAATTGAAGAATTATGTATTTACAAACTTTTAGAAATATGTAATTATGGCAAAGATCATCACCATCGCCCATCAAAAAGGTGGCGTAGGAAAAAGCACATTGGCCTTGAACCTGGCTTTATGCTTTCAAGACCAATTGAGTGTCGCATTAGTGGATTCGGATTTACAGGGCAGCTTATATCATGCACGAGAGGATTTCCCCGACCTTGAGATCCTGGCTGCGGAAAAGGTAAGTGATATCCCAAAATTGGATTATGACCTGATTATAATTGACACGCCCCCTTATCTATCTAATAAACTGACCGACCTGTTTTTGCTATCAGATTTTGTCCTGGTTCCAACCAAGGCCGGATTCTTCGACGTCATGGCGATCCGAGCAACGTTGACATTGATCAGGTTCGCACAGGCCAAGAAACCTTCATTAAAAGCCGGGATAGCGCTTAACATGATTAAGTACCGGTCAGGTGTTACAAAGGATGTTTCTGAATTATTGCAGGATATGGGTACGCCGCTTTTAAAGACAATGATTCACGACCGGGTAAGCATAACGCGGAGTGCGATCACTGCCGGAATACTATCAGGTTCTGATCTGAAAGCAAAGGAAGAATTTACGTCCCTTGCAGAAGAAGTGGTGGATTACATAAGTGCATAATTGCAGCAATACAGATTTATGTAATTACATAAATACAGGAATATGCAAAACCATATTGAAATGCAATGGAAGATTATAAAAAGAAATTGGGGGGGCTTGCTGACAAGCTAAAACAGGACCCGCCTAAGACGCCCATTCAGGAAGTTCACCCGGTTAAGGATGTTGAAGAACCAAAAGAAGCGGAAGCGCAGCTTAACGTATGGATACCTAAAAGCCTTCTTAAAACAATGAAAGGCTATGGGATTGAACACGATCTTTCATTAAAGGATATCAACATCCTGGCATTGCAATCATTCCTTAAAGGAAACTTGAAAACGTCTGTTGAAAAGCAATCATAAACAAGTATCAGCCATATTGGAGTTTGTTAAGTCTTTAGACATGCGAGGATTTAAACTGCTGTCTTTTTGCAGTTAGCAAGATGTACGTTTGTACCACAAACGAATCTTGCCCTTCCTCCAAAGTCGTCAGGGAATAGCTATCAAACGCTCCGAAGTCGGTTTGATCGAAAGAAAAATCCTATGGGAGAGACACAGGAAAACAGATCGAAATGGGTTAAAATCAGGCTAAAGCCCACTGAACAAACCCTAATCGAAAGACGCTATAAGAAAACAACATTTCAGTGTATGAGCGAATATGCCCGCGCCCTTTTATTAGGAAAGCCGGTCACGATTGTAAACCGGGATAAATCCTTAGATGATCTTTTGGAAGAGTTGATGTTGTTGCGAAAGGAGCTTAACGCTATCGGCAATAACCTGAACCAGGCGGTACGAAATATTAATAGCGCGCACGGAGCTGCAGACAACCGGTTATGGGAAAATCTATTACTGGTAGTCAATAATAAACTCGAACCTTCGGTTACCGAGATCAAAGATCGCATAAATACCTACGCTACATTATGGTCGCAAAAATTGAAAGCGGGAAAAGTATAATTGGCGCTTTGAATTATAATGAGCGCAAGGTTAAAGCGGGAAAAGCCAAATTGATCATGGCGCAGCTATATCCAAAAGAGAGCCGGTTCCTGAACTTTGATGATAAGCTATTTCGCTTAACTGATCTTGCTGCGCGAAATGCAAGAGCTAAAACGAACACGGTTCACCTATCGTTGAACTTTGACCTTACTGAAAATTTGAATGAAGAAAAGCTTTGTCAAATAGCCGAGGCTTACATGGAAAAAATAGGTTTCGGCCAGCAACCGTTTCTGGCCTACCAGCATTTTGATGCCGGTCATAACCACATTCACATTCTCACCACCAACATCGATGCCGATGGAACAAGGATCAGTTTACATAACATTGGCAAACTCAAATCTGAGCCTGCCAGAAAAGCCATTGAACAAGAATATGGCTTAGTAAAAGCAGAAGATCAGGCCATGTCAATCGCCAATCAAAAAAATGCAAAGCCATTAATTTATGGTGCGACCGATACAAAGAGAGCAATTAGCAACATCGTAAGTCATGTTTCCCAGGCTTACAAATTTACCAGTCTTGCCGAGTTCAACGCGGTTTTGGCAGGATATAATGTTGTTGCGGATCGCGGGCCAAAGGCAACGGTGATGTTTGAACACGGTGGTTTACGTTATTGGGCGTTGGATGATCAAGGGAACAAAACAGGAGTCCCGCAAAAAGCAAGTACGCTCTATAAAAAACCTACGTTGAAATTATTAGGTGAGCGATTTAAGCTAAACGAATATTTAAGGAAGCCTTTTAAAAATAGTATATCGAATATCATTGACGGTGCTATTTCGCAGGTACGATCACATCAGGAACTAAAAGCGCTATTAAAAAACAAGGCAATCGACCTCATAATCCGTCAGAATGCGGAGGGCAGGATCTATGGATTGACGTTTATCGATCAAAACAATAAAGTTGTTTTCAATGGCAGCGACTTAGGTAAAACGTACAGCGCTGCAGCAATTGAGGCGCGATATGGTCAAGAACATCTCATACTGATGAGTGAAGAAAAAACGTCAATTGAGCATCACGCTTCCACTCATAAAATTCTTACACCTTCAGAGAATCAACAAGTCACTATTGACCTTTTGGGTAATCTGCTAAGCCCAACGGAAGGAGCAAATAATCAAAGTCTATTTGATCGGCAAAAAAAGAAAAAACGCAGGCGTCTAAAACTTTAAAAACTAAGATCATGCAAACTGGAGAAAACGAACAAGCGCTCAGGAAGATTATGGACTTCACCAGGTTTTTAGCTGTGGCAATCCTCATCCTGCATTTTTATTTCAGCTGCTATGCGGCATTTCTGGAACTGCACCTTACCCACAAGGTGACCGACCATATTTTGCTCAACATTTTCAAATTCCGCCTATTTAGAAACGGGCTGCTCTCCAAAGCCGTTGCGCTGGCATTGCTCATCGTTTCTCTAATTGGAACCAAGGGCAAAAAAGATGAAAAGATCACATGGAAAAGAAATCTTGTCTATGCAGGATTAGGACTGACTATATATTTTTTAAGCGGTTTGTTATTTCATTTAACGCTTTCGACTTTGTCCACAGCCACGTTCTACATCGCATTGACTTCAACCGGTTTTCTATTGTTTCTATCCGGAATCAGTAAAATGTTCCGTATCATAAATATCAAACTCACCTATGATGTTTTCAATTCAGAAAACGAAACATTCCCGCAGGAAGAACGGAAACTGGAGAATGAATACTCGGTTAATCTTCCTGCTCAATATAATTATAAAGACAAGCTCCGGAATAGCTGGATCAATGTGATCAATCCTTTCCGCGGCTCATTGGTGTTAGGTACACCAGGCTCAGGTAAATCCTATTTCGTGATCCGGCATATTATCACCCAGCATATTAAAAAGGGGTTCAGCATGTTGATCTACGATTTCAAGTTTGATGACCTGTCGGTCATCGCCTATAATGCACTATTGAAGTATTCAGGAACCTATAAAAAGAAGCCAAGTATCTGGTTCATCGATTTTGATAACATCAAACATCGGTGCAATCCTTTGGACCCCGACCGGATGGAGGATATTACCGATGCGATGGAATCAGCGCGAACTTTTATGCTTGGACTGAACCGGGAATGGATTAAAAAGCAAGGAGACTTTTTTGTTGAATCGCCTATCAATTTTGTAACCGCCCTTTTCTGGTTTCTAAAGAAATATGAAGACGGAAGATATTGCACCTTGCCGCACGCCATCGAACTTGCCCAGGTCGATTACGAAAAACTGTTCGCACTGTTGCAAAAGGAGCCTGAAATCGAAGTTTTGATCAATCCATTTATTTCGGCCTGGCGGAATGAAGCTTACGATCAATTGGAAGGGCAAGTCGCCAGTGCTAAGATCAGTATGGCAAGACTCGTTTCCCCAGCTTTATATTATGTCCTTTCCGGTAATGATTTTTCACTCGATCTAAACAATCCCGATGGACCCAAGATCATCTGCCTGGGCAATAATCCGCTTAAACAACAAGTATATGGAGCAGTTCTCAGCTTATACATTTCACGCGCTATCAAACTGGTGAACCAGAAAAATAAGCTAAAGAGTAACCTCATCTTTGACGAGTTCCCTACCATTTATTTTAACAACATAGATAGCCTGATCGCGACTGCGCGGAGCAATAAGGTGGCCACAACTTTGGCCGTACAGGATTACAGCCAGTTGAAAAAGGACTATGGGCGGGAGCAGGCAGAAGTGATCATGAATATTGTAGGCAATATCATCTCAGGACAGGTCACCGGTGATACGGCTAAGCAGTTGAGTGAACGGTTTGGGAAGATCATGCAGGAGCGTCAGAGCGTATCGATCAATAGCCAGGATACCTCTGTAAGTAAGTCGACACAACTTGATTTTGCGATACCAGCCTCGAAAATTTCAACCTTATCATCTGGTGAATTCGTCGGATTGGTAGCTGATAATCCTGATGAAAAGATTGACTTAAAAGTGTTTCATAATGCGATCGTCAATGACCACGATGCGTTAAAAGCTGAGGCTGATAATTACAAAGCTATACCTATTATTAGAAACGTCGATAGTGATGTCCTTACTGCAAATTATTTTTCAATTAAAGCCGATATAGATAATATTATACAAAAGGAAATACCGGTCACAGAAGAATAAATTAGTACAAGGTGGGGTGGTAAGCGGTAGTGAAACTTTTATGATATCTGAATAGATTCTTGAGTCAAAAAGAATCGAAATAGCTTGCCTGTAGGTTAATTAACAACTTTCATAATAGGAAATCCACATTAAACTTACTACCCCTTTTATACCTGTTTTTCGGTACAAATAAACGTTTTCTTTGATCTGACTTTTGAATCCAACCATGAAAAAAGACATACTCAAAGAAATATGCGCAGCATTGATAGTAGTGTTATTTGTCTATACCGCAGTTAGCAAAGTGCTGGACATAAACCGTTTTATTTCAACCATGAGTGTAAGTCCGTTTCCATTCATGAGGATTTTTGCACCTGCTTTAGGATGGATTATACCAATCGTTGAAATAGCAATTGCATTTTTTATAATCAGCTCAAAGTTTCAACGGATCGGTTTTATTGCGTCGATAATTCTATTGCTTTTGTTTGAAATTTATATAGGATCATTACTGCTTTCAGGTCTTCATTTACCTTGCTCATGCGGTGGTGTGGTATCTAAACTGTCTTGGAAACAACATTTAGTCTTTAACCTGCTTTTTATTGTCATAAGTATTATTCCTCTTTACCTCGAAAAGCACAACCGAAGTATTGGTAACACAATGACAACATAAACATAAAAATCTTTCGCGCGGAAACAGGTGAACCGTTACCTGTCTACAAAACGGATTTTATTTATTATTTAAATTTAAAATCATGAAAAACTTTAAAATGGGCTTGATGGCTTTAGCCCTAACATTTGCTATTGGATCAGCGTTTACTACTAAAGCAACTGCACACAAAAAAGCATTTGCCGGGCTGTTTTGGTATCAGGTAGATGCAAGCCAAAAAACTGTTGGCTCACCTATTTACAGCAACGATACAAAGGCGCAAGCGCTAGCCGAGCCGACCCAAGATTGTGATGATGCATCAGCAGTAATGTGTCAATTTGGCTCCACCAATGGAAGCCTGCCTACTGGTACATCTGCAGCTGGCGCTGATAGTGATCACAGAATTAACACACAAAACTAATTCTAATAGAAAGTAGACGATAACCTCGTCTACTTTCCCTCTTCTAATTAACTCAATGGGATTAATATTTAAAATCACAATATGAAAAGTATAAATATTGGCCTTGTTACCCTAGCCCTTGTAACAGGAATTGGAACGTCTTTAATTAGCGAAGCGACAGCCAATGAAAAACAATTCGTTGGATTGTATTGGTACCTCGTTGATCAAAATCAAAAAACTATTGGTTCACCGGTGTACAGCAATGAGACAAAGGCGCAAATTTTGGCAGAACCGGCCGGGGTTTGTGATGACTCCGGTATTCAGATATGTATGTTTGGTTCCACAAGTAACAATCTACCAACAGGTACCTCTGCTGCTGGAGCTGATTCTGATCATAGAATCAATGATCCAGCGCAATAAGTAAATTAAGAGTTGACCATAGAGCAGGCTGCTCTCAACTTCTAATTATTTTCACTCAATACAAGAACATCAATTAATTTTTGCTTACTTATTAGTTTTAAGTGGTACTTTTTCAATACCACTTGCCAATCATTAAGATTTCTTTTATCAAGAACACTGCCGTTTACCTCCATATCAACATTGCCTTCTATACCTGTTTCGTCAAAAAACGGCTTTTTCAGTCCATATTCAGCCAGGTCCCTTATAATATTACTGAAATATTTGAACGGTTGATTTTTTAGAGATCTTATTTTTGCTGTTTCGGTGGAATGGATATCAATCATTCTATAAAAATTATTGAACGTTGATCCTCCTTTAGTCTTTACAATATCAGTGTCCCCAATAGCAACTAGTACGTAAGATTCAACCATTCTTTTTTCAACTTTTGACGCTAACTGAAAGAAGTTGTCCAAATCTTCCCTCATCTTTTGATACATATTACCAGTAAAGTTGTCGGGTTCAATTAGTTGATAAGCATAGTAATTTTTTTCGGCCCATGTAAGATATTCATTTCGATGAAATGATGGATTTTCTAAGTACTGGCTGGTGTCCCTGACGTTGAGAATAATGCGACCTGGAGAATAAATGTCAAGAAATTTATGGGCTGAATCGCTAAATGCTCGCTGATATAGAAAACTTATTGAACCTCTCTCGGCGAGTTGCTTCCTTGTAGAATTTAGTTCTGTTTGCATATATAGAGAATCTGATCGAAAGCGGGTAATTGTGGACGAATATGCAACCAAATCTTTCCAACGGCTATCGAATAAACTGGTATAGATATTTTTTGTAGCCTTTCTATAGTCAGCTCTCCCGCTTTTCAGAGTATTATCAATATTTTTTCGCGTTAAATCCGAGGGGTCCCCATGAAGCAACACTTTGCCAGAAGGCGAAATCCAGACCTGGAAAGGAACGCCGGTATGAGGAAAAACTGTATCCATAAATTTTGCACCGCCGATAAACGGAAGGTTTGGTTTAAAGACATGAATATATTTTTTGAAATAAGATTGCATTTCGCGCCTACTAATCGCCGCGATTGTTAAAATTTGAATACGGCCTTCATATTCTTTTTGTAAAGAATCTAAAAAAGGGAACGCCTTTAAGCATGGGGCACAATATGTGCCCCAAAAATCAAGGATGACTAATTTTCCTTTATAATCGCTTAGGTGAATTACCTTTTGATTAGAATTATAAATATCTGTGAAAGTAAAATCCGGAACCTGTTCCCCTGCCTTTATTTCCTTATATTGCGCGTGTGCGTTGGGCAGTATAACTATCGTTAATATAGTTGTAATGAGTGTAAAAAATTTCATCATTATAATAAGTTTATTTATTAATAAGAAGGATTCTGAATGAGATTACTATTGTAAATAATCTGTTGATTAGGAATTGGAAGCAAAGCTTTATAAGCCTGCCAATTATTTTTTTCTACCGATAGGACAGCATCAATCAAACCTGACCGCTTAAGGTCGAACCATCGATGACCCCATTCTGCGAATAGTTCAACTCGCCTCTCTTGATATACGGCACTAATAACTTGCGATTGAGATAGCGATGTCGCTAAAGGCGCTAATCCTGCCCGAGTACGGATTAAATTAATATCTCCAATAGCTTGCGGTAGCTGGTTGAGGTTCGCCTCAGCTTCTGCCCGTATAAGGTATTGTTCGGCCAGCCTCATTACGACATCATATTCGGTAATCGAAGTGGTTGTTCGGTTTTTAAATTTTGAAGGGAAATAATATTGAGTGCCCGAAACAGTGTTGCTACCTAACCAAGATGCTTTACGTTTATCGCCGACTTCGAAGGAGTTCAACAAAAATGTATTTATGGCAAAAGCTGGCTTCACTGTGCTGGTGGCCGGAATGAATGTTGATCCCTCTGCAGAGTTTCTGGTTTCACTGGGACTGGCGATTTCCCATATCGTTTCTTGGCTATTAATTGTAAAAACTTTTGTTAGATCATTAACCAGATTATAGGTATTAGAATTGATAACTGAAGATGCTTGTGTCAGAGCATTTGTCCAATCCTTTTGGTACAAGTAGACTCTTGATAAAAGGGCAGTTGCTACCATTGCATTAGGCCGAGATTTGCCCTGACTCGGATAGGCATTCCCCATTAAAACCTGTGCATTTACAAGATCAGAAACGATCTGTTTGTAAACTATTGTAACCGGAGTCCTCGGCAACATACTAGCCACCTGATAATCTTTGGTCAAAATCAATGGAACGTCACCATAAAGATTTATTAGGTAGAAGTAGGTTAATGCCCTTATTAATTTAACCTCGCCTAATAACTGATTTTTAACATTCGAACTTACTCCATTGGAGTTGTTAAGTCCATCTATAATTGCGTTTGTGCGATAGATAACATTATATGGAGATGACCAAAAAATGCCGCTGATAGTACCGTTTGTCGAAGGGATCAGGTTTTGATAGAAGGGGTCGTAATTGGTACTTACAGAAGTGTTATAAATGTCGTCAGCGGAAAGTCCGCCATAAATGCTCAAACCGCCGTTGAACATTGACGGAGTTGCAGTTCGAAGTTGTACATAGACACCATCAACAGCAGATAGGGCTGTATTATCATTGCTGAATACCGCATCTGATGTTATCAGTTGGTTAGATGGGCTAATTGATACGAACTTTTTACAGGCGCAAATCGAAAAGGCGACCCATAGTCCGAATACTATTTTTAGTCTTAATTTCATATTACATTATATTAAAGGGTGAATTGGAGGCCGGCCGTAAACGTCTGTAAAGGCGGCAACAATGCTGATTGGTTTTCCGGATCAGCTCCAAGATACTTTGTGAAAGTCAGCAGGTTTTGGCCTTGCAGATATAATCGAAAGCTTGAAAAATGTGCTTTTTTTACCCAGTTTGCCTTAATTTGATAAGAGATAGCCACGTTTTTTAAGCGTACATAGGATGCGTCAGAGATGATACCATCAGAACTTTTTAAATAGTTGTTGATAGCATTGTATGCAGGCCCTGAGGTTTCAGTAAACTTTTCGACACTCGACTGATTACCGGGATTTTGCCATCGATTGAGTACGATATCCGGTTGGTTGAAAAATGCCGTTCCGGGTACAATCAAGTTATTAAGATAGTTTTTACCATCCTGCTTCCGAAATTCTAAGAATAGGCTCAGCTCCCAATTTTTGAACCGCAAATTGTTCTGGATACCACCATAAAATTGAGGATCGGTACTTTTATGAATTATACGATCAGTTGCGTTATAGATGCCGTTATTGTCAATGTCTAAGAATTGGTATACACCACTTGACGGATCAACTCCGGTATAATGATAAAGCGGTGTTGCTGATAGTGGTTGTCCTATCGTGTAAATATTAGCGTATGTACTGTTAGCTAATCCTGGGAAGCTGATTAATTTGTTTTTTGGAACAGTGAGGTTTACTGTGGTTGACCAGTTAAAATCCGTGGTATGAAAATTTGTACTGGTTACCTGAAACTGCCAACCTGAGTTTAGTATTTCGGCATCAAGGTTCTCAAGAACGGATGTAAAACCGGTTTGCGAGGGCAGGGTATAGTTTACTAATTGGCTATTGGAATGATTCCGATAATATTCAACTGTAAACAACAATCTGTCTTTCCAAAAGCCCAAATCCAGTCCGACGGTTAACTTTTCATTTTTTTCCCACGAAAAGTTAGGATTAAAAAGGGATGTGGGATTTAAAACGCTTACACTCTGGTAAGTGGTTGTGCCAGGCGACCAGGTATCCAGATATCGGTAATCACCGATTTGATCATTGCCGGTAATACCATAGCTGGCCCTGAGTTTTCCAAAGCTTAAGCCAGTAAGGTTTTCGGCAAGAAAAGGATGTTCACCGAATAGCCAGGCGGCTCCGACCGCTCCAAAATTGCTAAACCGCCTATCCGGCCCAAATCGGCTCGATCCATCTCTGCGTCCACTAATATTAAGTACATATTGATCTGCATACACGTAATTAATACGACCGTATATCCCCTGATATTTATACTCGCCATCGGTGTTCAAAGTTTGTGATGAACCAGCTGCAGCGATTGATTTTAATAGGAGATCGCTGTTATAGTTACTTGCTGTGACGTTGATGCCGCTACTTGTTTTATCTTGCCAGGTACCTCCTAACAATACTTCAATCCTACTGCCATTGAAACGCTTATTGTAATTCAATTGGGGTTCAATTATCCAACTTTTTTGTACGGCATTACCGAAATAGCTGAATGGTAATTGGCCAAGATTTGGATCAAGCGAAGTACTGGGAAATGTTGCTACTTCATCGCTGTTAACCATATTGTAACCTAAATTGACTTTGAAAATCAGATCATTAGAAAATTTATAAGTCGACTGAAGGCTACTATTTAGGTTTTGGAAGTTGCCTTCATACGTCTGATATTTGAAAGCGAGTGGATTTGCATTTAAAATGCCGGAATTGATATATGGAACGCCGCCATCACCCCAGGCCAGTTTACCGGTTTGATCATAAAGCTTTAGGTTTGGCGCTGTGTTTATATAACTGGAAAGATCGGTTCCGGGTAAATCATTCTTATCTGCCAGGTAGCTGGCAGACAGGTTTATCGAAAATTTCTTATTCGCAGAATTGTGATTGATGTTAAAGTGAAACGAGCCCTTTTGATCAGCGTTATCAGTTGGATAAACTGTAGTTTCACGGTGGTAACCTCCGCCAATAAAAAATTGAGTTGTTTGATCTCCGCCCGAAACAGACAATTGAGCGTCCGTCGTATGAGCGGTGTTACCGGTCAATAATTTTTTGAAATTTGTATAACGCGTTGTATCCCACAGGGTCAGGTCTGGCGCATTTGTAGCATCCGGAGTCAGGCCATCATTTTTTAAAGCTTCCTTGCGCATCTCAACGTATTGCTGAGTGTTAAGGAAATTCATTATTCGTGTGACATGGCTTACTCCTGTATATATATTGCCGGAAACTATGGTTCTGCCTTGTTTCCCTTTTTTGGTCGTAATCAATATTACTCCATTTGCGCCGCGCGATCCGTAAATCGCAGTTGCATCAGCGTCTTTTAATATTTCGATACTTTCAATGTCATTGGGATTGATAAGGCTGAAAGGGCTAATACCATTTGCGGGGGTTGAACTAAAACCAGCAGCCGAAGGCACTTGACTGATTGAAGAATTGCCAGGAGCAAACGGCACTCCGTCGATTACAAAAAATGGCTCTGACCCCTGTAAAAGGGAAGCCTGCCCATTCAGTTGCACCTTATATGATGACCCGCTTACGCCACTATTTTGCGTGATCAGTAAACCCGGCACTCTTCCTTCAAGGGCTCCTAAAGGATTTGAAATGGGCTGCTTTTCAATATCGGCAGATTTGACTGAAGAAACACTGCCTGTTAATAGTCGTTTTGTAGTTTGTCCGTACGCAATTATTTGTATCTCGTTTAATGGACTTGAAATGACTTCTAAGATTATAACCAGTGGTTCTTGTTTGGAGTGCTGCACAGCTATTTCCCTGGTTTGATAGCCAATGAAACTGATAATAAGCAAGTCTTCTTCGCTCAATGATTTTAGTTGAAAAAAGCCTTCCGTGTTAGAATTCGTTGCAATGTTTTTTCCTTTAACCCTTATAGTAGCACCAACTATTGGAAGTCCCTTGCCATCTTTAACGAAACCTGTAATATCGAAGACTTGCTTTTGTACCAGATTAGCTTGCTTTAATTCGTCTTGTTTTTCAGTGACGATAATTATTTTTTCTTGTATCGTGTAAGTTAAAGGTTGATCTGCAAAAATTTTATTTAACACATTGAGAAGCCGTTCATCTTTTACATCAAGTGTTACAGGTTTAGAAATGCTAAGAATTTTGCTTGATGCCAAAAAGTCTAACCCGGTTTGCTTGCCAATATCCAGGAAAACCTTTTTAAGGGGAGCCTTCTTTTCTTTGAGAGTAACATTCTGCGCCATTGTTGAAGCGCGAACTTGAAGTATGGTGAAGATGGTAATAATGACTATTGTTTTGATAATACGCCAGCCTTGATTAGCGCGCAGGGGAACACGCGCCTTACTTTTTAAGTAAAACTTATACATTTGTAGTACATGGGTTTAAGTGGCTGCATTCATTTTCCAGATGGGGCAGCCATGTTGATTAATAGTTTTATGATTATTGATCGCCTATATAAGTCATGGGTACCGGTGACAGCCGGTACCCTGGCTTTAATTAACTATACTGATCCTTTCTTACTTCATGACAGTGATCCTCCTTCCCTCCAGTTTGAAATGGACAGTTTTGGTCGCCTCCAGTGCCTTGATCACTTGGCTGATATTTTTATTGCGGGAAACATACCCGTCAAGACTTTCATTTTTAATGCTATCCTGATATTCTACCTTTACGTCGTACCAGCGGTTCAACTTGCGCATGATACTGTTAATTGGTTCGTTATCAAATTGGAAATAGCCATTTTTCCACGCCATCACTTCATCGATATCTACTGAAGTAATCTGTATCTGATGGCCATTGTTAATAGATTGCTGTCCAGGTTTGAGAATGGATGGCCGGGTGTTACCGGTTACGCTGACTTTAACGCTTCCTTCCAGCAGGGTGGTTTTTACCGAAGGTTCGTCGCTATAACTGTTAATATTAAAATGGGTGCCTAATACTTGCACCTGTTGATTACCTGAGATAACAATAAAAGGGTGCGCGGCATCTTTAGCGACTTCAAAATAGGCTTCACCTTCCAGCGTCACGATCCGTTTTTGTTGATTGTTAAAGGTGTTGGGAAAATGAAGGGCGGATGCGGAATTTAGCCAGACGTTGGTTCCATCCGGCAGTTTTAATTCCCACTGTCCGCCCTTGGGGGTGGCAAGCGTATTGATTTGGTTAGGGATATTATCAATGCCGTTGAAATCGAAGTGTGTGATGCCATTAGCCGTTTTAGTGATCAGTAAACCTCGTGCAGCTGCTAATTTGCCGTTGGCAGCATCGGTTAAGTTGATTCGCTGATGATTGGCCAGGGTAAGTGTGGCTTTATTTTTACCAGGCGGAAGGTCATTGGCGAGTGGTTGTTGTGGCCCACTTTGTCGACGGTCCATTAACAGAAAAATTGCGCTGATGACAATCCCGATCAGGACCGCGGCGGCAGCTAAGCGCAGGCCAATTTGGGAAAAGGTATTTTCATTGCCTGGCAGCTTTAAAAAGATGAGGTTTTTCGTCGCTTTAAGGTTATGCTGATTGATTACCTCGTTTTGTTCGTTGTGCTGCAAATACCAAGTCTCCAGTAGCGCTTTTTCTTCATCAGTGCATGTTCCATCATGGTACTTTCTAAACAACTCCTTAAGTTCTTCTTTTTTCATAGCTAAAACCTGTATGACTAATAATAGCTAAGTCGGTAGAACCGATAAAAAAGGAACGTCTACTGCTAAAAATTTAATTTTATATGATTAAATATACGTAACATATTGATTTTCTAATATTTATATTCTTTTGATGCTGCATCTCTGAATATTACTATTTAACTTTTACCTATCACTGAACACCTTACATTTTCATGCCAGCCATATTATCACTCCCATTTTTAAAGGTAGCTTCACTATTTAATAAGTAGGCCCCATTGGTAACGACAATATCACCCCGGTTTAAACCGGTAATAACAGGCGCATATGAGGAGTTACCCGACCCTACAGTGATCATCTTGGCTGAAAAACTTCCGTCTGCATTTTTAACCCATACCTTGCTGCCCCTGCCGTCCGTGATGACCGCCGATGCAGCGACGGCTAAGAAGCGGCTGCCGCTACCGCCAATAGAAATATATGCCAGCATGCCGGGGCGGACCAGCCCCTGCGGGTTAGGGATGCTAACCCTTATTAGATCCACTTTAGAGGCATCCGACAATTCAGGATTAATAAATTCTACCTTTCCGTTAATTATCTGCCCGTTCAAATCAGGCAATACAACGCTCACCCGGTCATTTTCTTTGTATTTCCCCGCATCACTGGCATATAACTGCCCTTCCACCCACAAGTTATTTAACGCCTGCGTTTTCAGGATGGTCATGCCCTCCGTTACATAATCACCCTCATGAACTGAAATTTCACTGACCGTTCCACTGACTTTACTTAATACGGTTGTCGTGGCCGACACCCTTCCTGAGGCTGCTAAATTCCTAATCTGTGCGGTTGATAAACCCCATAATTGCAGCTTGTTTTCAGCGGCGCTGATCAATTGCCCGTAATCCACATCCGGGTTATGCAATACTTTTTGTTGCTGTTTCGCCAGCAAGTATTCCTTTTCTGTTTCTTGCAGATCTTCGCTGTAAATCGAATAAACGGGTTGCCCGGTAGCTATTTTTTCACCCACTGTTCTTATAAATAATTGCTGTATGCGGCCTGCTATTCTTGCACTTAACTCAGCGGCTGTATTTTCGTTGGTAGTTACGGTACCGGTCAGCGTTTTCTCCAGCCCGGTATTTTCTTCGCGTACAGTATCCGTTTGAATACCGGCCAGCTGTAACTGCGCCGCGGTTAGCATGATCTTAGCTGAAGTCATACTATTGCTACCCGTCAGTTCTACTTTGATCAGTTTCA
Source organism: Mucilaginibacter sp. (assembly GCA_025929405.1). Lineage (GTDB taxonomy): Bacteria > Bacteroidota > Bacteroidia > Sphingobacteriales > Sphingobacteriaceae > Mucilaginibacter. The sequence continues at coordinate 33,732 of JAICMD010000001.1, forward strand.
TACCGCAGATGGGACAATTACCGGGATGTTCCTCATGCACCTGCGGGTGCATGGAGCAGGTATAATAAGCCTTGCTTTGTTCTTTTACTATTGACTGTTGTGATAGCCTTTGCTTACAGGCGGCAAATACCAGTGTAAACAGCAATAGCCCTATGATGATCTTATTCATTTCCTTTGGTTTTAATAAAACTTTCGCTGTCCATTAAATATTGCGCATTGGAGGCCAGGCTATCGGTAGCGGCTAAACCTTTCATGATTTGGATTTGAGCGCCGTTTATCAGACCTGTACCCACCTGGTGTGCCTGATAGGCCGCGCCCTTTTTCAGCCAAATAATCTTTGTTTGGCCCAAATCAATCAAAGCTGATTTCGGTATCCATAAACCTTTTATTTGCCCGGCCTGTATTTCGGCTTTTACCACACTGCCAACTTTCAGTTCATGATCCATATTGTGCAGGTAAATCCGGATGCTGGTTGTTTTATCGCCATTCTGTAAAACAGGTTCTATGAAATCAACTTTTCCATTGATCGTTTTACCAGGCATATCCGGCAGGGTGATGGTGACCGGCTGCTTTAATTTTAAGTCTGCAACTGCAGATTGGTCGATTTTAATAATGGCCCATAACATGTGAGGGTTAACCACGTTAAACAGGGTTTGCCCTTTTTCGACATACATGCCCTCTTTGATCGCTAAGGGCAGATTATTAGCAAAATCCGCCGCCATTTTTTGATCAGTTCCACCCATTTGGCTATGCGGCATATCATGCACATGGCCCTCATAGGGACTGTAAACAGGCAGGGTGTAAAACGGCTTCCCGGTTTTAATGACCTGGCTTACCTGCGCATCCGTAATTCCCAGTAACAATAGCTTCTGTTTGGCGGCATTAAGCAAACCCGTTTCCTGCGGAGAATTTTTGCTGACGAAAATCAGATCCTGCTGGGCGGTAACCAGTTCCGGGCTGTAAATGTCAAAAATGCGTTGGCCTGCATGAATTTCTTGGAAAGCATATTTGATGTAGAGTTTTTCAATGCGACCCGAAAAACGGGAGGCGATATTATTAAAGGTCCGCGTGTCAAAATCCAGGTAGCCATCTGCAGAAATATGAGTTTGGATTTCTTTTTGTTCGGGTACGATAGCTTTAATCGTTGAAACGACCGAAGCATTGACCGGTTGTAAAACGGTATTCAAACTGACACCCGCACCCTCACTGGGCTGGCCTGATTTTTTAACCAGCGTCATGCCGCATATCGGGCAGCTACCCGGATGGTCTTCCAGTATCTGCGGGTGCATCGGGCAGGTATATTTGATCTCGCTTTTTGCCTGAACTACAACGGGCGTAGGTTTTGGATTAGAACAGGCGCTGAGTATCGCTACAAAAGCCACCAGGATCATTTTAATAGCTTTCATATTCCCTTTCATAAGCGACCTGTAAAGTCAATAATTCCTGTAAACGGTCTAAAGCTTCCATACGAGCCGTTTGCAAATCCTTGATGCCGTTTAATACAGAAGGCAGATCGCCGGTATTCTGGTCGTAGGCCAGTAAAGCCGTTTTATAACCATTTTGCAAGGCAGGTATGATGTTCTGCTCATAGTTTTTCAACTGTCTTTTCTTACTGCTCATATCCGTCCGCAATTCAGCCAATTGGCCCTGCGCCTGGTTCAAAATATCCAACTTTTTCTGCTGTAATTCGGCTACTTCAAAGCGGATACCTTTCAGGTTGGCCTTGTATTCTTTGGAGGCCCAGGGCACAATAGGAATGGTTACGGAACCCATTAAAACATATTGATTGGCCATACCGCCATAACTTTGCATATGCGCTGCCTGAACGCCAAAATCCGGTTTGCGTTTGGCGTACTCCATTTGCGCACTGAGTTGTTGCAGATCAATATTCCGGTTGATCCCCCTGATGTCGCTCCGGGCACTGGAAAGCGTTGCCGTGTCAATTAAAGCTGTTTCATATTCTTTTAACACATAATTGGTATCCACCGAAAAAGCAGCCTGCTTATCTCTATTCATTAGGGTATTGAGCATAATATTTTTTTGGCTGACCTCGTTATTGAGTTGCTCACGGGTATTATCCAGTTCAAATAGTTCCGCTTTGGCTTTGTAAATATTGGGCAGCTTTTCCTTGCCATAGGTCAGCCGGATATTGGCATCCTTGAGCATATATTCCAGTAAGTCTTGCGTATGCTTTAACAGCGCCAATTTCTTTTCCAATATCACCCGTTCATAATAGTATTGCTTAGCCTGGGCGATCAATTGATTTTTAAGGTAGCTTTTATCGGCCGCTGTTACTTTAGACAAACCTTTCATATAGTCTTCCTTTGCCTTTAGCTTAGTCGGGTTAGTAAACATTTGCTCGGCCTGTATCATAAAAGCGCCGCCGTTCGGATTCAACTGATAAGGGACCTGGTACTGACCCGCACTCAGTTTGGGGGCATCTAAACTTCTTGCGCCCGTCGCGTAAGCGTCCTGCGCCTGTACTTTGGCATTATAAGCCTGCAATGCCGGGTTTGCTTTAACACGGGCTAAAACGCTATCTAAAGGCAAGCGCTGTGCTTGGGCAAAACCAGCCACGCATAGCAGCGCTATTAATATCATCTGTTGTTTTTTCATGATTCCTTTACCTCCAATACTTCCAGTTTGCCATGTTTCTTGAGTTCGTATTCCTTGACCATTAAAAAGATCAAGGGGGTGACCAATAAAATATGGGTGGAAGAAGTTAAAACCCCACCGATCATCGGCAGTACGATCGGCAGCATCACATCGCTGCCTGTCCCGGTCGCCCAAAGCACAGGCACCAAACCAAACAGCGCCACGCAAACCGTCATCAGTTTTGGCCGCAGGCGTTTGACCGCGCCATTCATCACGTATTCCCGCAGATCAGCTTTGGTGATGGTTGCTGCACTGTTGCCTTTCAGGGCCACTAATTGCTGCATGGCATCATTCAGGTAGATCACCATCACGATACCCGTTTCTACCGCGATACCAAATAAGGCGATAAAGCCGACAGCTACAGCAACCGACAAATGAACCCCGAAGAAATACACCATATAAGCCCCGCCGATCAAAGCGAAGGGGATAGAGATCAGGCTGAAGAATGCTTCACGGATGGAATGGAATGCAAAATACAAACAGGCGAAAATGATGATCAATACAATCGGTAAGATCAACTTTAAAGTATGTTCGGCGCGAATCAGGTTTTCATACTGGCCGCTCCATTCGATATAATAACCTTTGGGCAGCATTTTAATCATTGCATTTAGCTTTTCCTGCGCTTCTTTGACCGTGCTGCCGAGGTCGCGGTCGCGCACGTTAAACAGTACTGTTCCTCTTAGTAGTGCATTTTCGGATTGGATCATGGCCGGGCCATCGCTAATTTTAATGTCAGTTACCGATGATAAGGGTATCGGTCCGTTATTCATGGTTTGTACCAAGGTGCCTTTGATCGCCTCCACGCTGTTCCGGTAATCCTGCGCGAAACGGACATTGATGCTAAAGCGCTGCCGTCCCTCTACCGTTTTGGTCAGGCTCATCCCGCCCAAAGCGCTTTCCACTACTTCGTTGATATCATCCACACTTAAACCGTAGCGGCCAATGGCCTCTTTATTCACCTGGATATCCAAATACTTGCCGCCGGTGATGGGGTCAACATATAAGTCCTTTACCCCGTTTACACCCTGTAAGGACGTTTTCATTTGGGTGGCCAAAGCATTGATCGTATCTAAATTCTGCCCGTAAATCTTTAGGCCTACATCGGTGCGGATACCGGTAGATAGCATATTGATGCGGTTAATGATGGGTTGTGTCCAGCCGTTCACCACGCCGGGTATTTGCAGCTTGGCGTTCAGCTCATTGATAATATCTTCTTTTTTGATGCCCTTGCGCCATTCCTCTTTGGGCTTTAACAGGATGATCGTTTCCGTCATACTGATCGGCGAATTATCCGTAGCCGTGTTCGCGCGGCCTGCTTTTCCCAGTACGCTTTTTACTTCGGGTACGCTTTTAATGATCTTATCCTGTACCTGTAATAACTGCTTGGCCTGGGCATTGGATACATCCGGTTGGGTAACCGGCATAAACAGGATCGTTCCCTCATCCAACGGCGGCATAAACTCGCTGCCCAAACTTAATAGCAACGGAATACTGATTACAAGTGCAATGATGTTGATACCAATAGTTGTTTTACGCCAGGTCACACACCAGTTGAGTATCGGGCGGTAAATCCTTTCCAGCCCACGATTGAGCGGGTTATGGTCATCTGTTCTTAATTTCCCTTTTAAAAAGAAAGAGATCAGGACCGGTGCCAGCGTTACGGCAAGGATGGCATCAATTGCCAGTATAAAGGTCTTTGTCCAGGCTAAGGGCCCAAACAGCTTACCCTCTTGTCCCTCCAGTAAAAATACCGGCAGGAAAGAAGCGACGATGATCAGTGTTGAAAAGAACACCCCACGACCCACTTGCTTGCAGGAGGCTTCTATGATTTTTATGCGTTCTGCCAGAATCATGACTTTTCTTTTTGTTGTGCGATGGATAAGTTGCGGTGCGAATTTTCGACCATGACGATGCCGTTATCTACAATGACACCGATGGCTAAGGCGATACCCGTTAAGGACATGATATTGGAACTGATGCCAAAAGCATTTAATAATATAAAGCTTGCAGCAATGGTGATCGGTATTTGAATAATGATGCTTAAAGCACTTCGCCAGCTAAACAGGAACAGGATAACGATAATGGAAACGGTGATCATTTCCTCAATTAAGGTATGCTTGACCGAGTTAACCGCGTCTTCAATGAGCTCGCTACGGTCATAAGCGATCTTGAACGATACGCCTTGTGGTAAGCCTTTTTGAATATCCGCCATTTTAGCCTTTACGGCGTGGATCACTTTATCCGCATTCTCGCCATAGCGCATCACGACGATACCGCCGACTGCTTCACCATCTCCGTTCCGGTCAAATATGCCGAGGCGTTCATCGCCGCCCATTTGGACGGTGGCCACATCTTTGATTTTTACGGGGATGGAGTTAATCACGCCAACAGGGATATTTTCGACATCAGCAAAGCTTTTGATATAGCCCAGGCCACGGACAATATAGCCCGTGCCGTTCATTTCAAACTTGCGCCCGCCTACATCATTGTTATTGCTTTTTACGGCCTTTAAAACTTGTGATAAGGGGATGTTATAATAATTCAATTTATGCGGGTCTATACTGACCTGGTATTGTTTTTCAAAGCCGCCGAAAGAGGCCACTTCGCTGACACCGGGTACGGTTTGCAAGCCCAGCTTCACATACCAGTCCTGTAAGGCACGCTGTTCGCCCAGGTCCATGCCTTTAGCATCAAGGGTGTACCATAGGATATGGCCCACACCTGTACCATCCGGCCCCAATGTTGGCGTGATCCCTTCCGGCAATAAACGCTGCGCATAGTTTAATCGCTCCAAAACCCGGCTTCGCGCCCAGTACACATCGGCTTTGTCCTCAAAAACGATATACACAAAGCTCATCCCGAACATTGAAGTCGCGCGGATCGCTTTTACTTTGGGGATGCCTTGCAGGTTACTCACCAATGGGTAAGTCACCTGGTCTTCCATGATCTGCGGGCTTCGCCCTTGCCATTCGGTGAATACGATCACCTGGTTATCCGACAGGTCGGGAATGGCATCTATCGGGTTTTCCTTAACCGCATAAGCGCCCCAGGCAAAAAGCCCGATAGCAGCTATTAGTACGAGATACCTGTTTTTTAAAGACAGGGTAATCAATTGGTTAATCATCTTAATTACTTTAATCAGCCCCGCTTGCACGGGGCTGATAGATTTACATTTTCATGGGTGCAGCTTTCTTTTTAACCGGCTTTTTTTCAACCAGGGTCATGCCGCATTTCGGGCATTTGCCCGGTTTGTCGCTGATCACTTCCGGGTGCATAGTACATGTATATTGTACTTTCGCTACAGGTTTTACTTTTTTGGTTTTAGTGGTGTCGGATACCGGGTTTGTGGAGGTTGCAGCAAAAACGGTAGCGGCAGAAAACAGGATGGCAAGAGCCATCAGCATTACTTTTTTCATGTTGTTAAAATTTGAAAATGGATAAATAACATAGGTAAACCCTATGCGTGAGTTATGAATTAAGATGGATTACAAAGGAAAATATAGCCGGGTACAGAGCGTACGGGCTAAGAAAGTGCAGGTCAGATCCTGTAGGCGCAGTTCAAGGTATAAATCGGTATGTCAGGGTTTCCCGGCGGAGCGTTTGCCTGATAGCCAATACGATGAGCTGGTTCGGTCAGTATAATAACCGAAGTCCAATAGACAGGTGCCGGTAATATCGCCGGAGTGGACGAACCTAACACAGTGGTGTTCACGGTAACATGGCTGTCCTTTATCTTAAAGCTTTTGCTTTCGTGTTTACAGCAATTGTCTTTATCGGTATGATCTGCCGAAGCGTAAGTAAGCGTAACCGAAGTGAGTTTTCCGCAGCAATAAAACCGGTTTACCCCGATACCCATCAGGGATAACAGGTAAATAGTCGTTAGCAATAAGAGTGCGGTGCGTTTCACAAATCGAAAATACTAATTTTATTTAATAAAGACATAAACGGCGCCGCCCCGGTTTAGGGGCGGCTCGTTATTTTATAGCAAATTACAATTTACATTTAGTCTTACATTCTCCTGAATCCTTACACGTTTTACTGCAATAATCTTTGCAGTTTGGACCGCATCCCTTTGCGCATTTTGAACAGGTAATTTTGCTGTTGCAGCAAGGGGTATTGGCATAAGTAACAGATATAACTGATAATAGCATCACCATGGTGATGAAAAGATACATTTTCATGATTTTTTGAATTTTATAACTTAATAATTAAACGATCGGCCAATCGGGATTGACCGGGTTTGGAATTAACTATTAAGCTTTGGCGGGTTCCAGTCATTGTTCTGGTAATCTGACAATTCACCCACAGCAAAAGGACGGGCAGCACGATCTTTCAGATCGGTTATTGCCGGTGAAAGAGAAACAGAGGAAATAATCGTAAAACTACAGGTGCCGCAAGACAGCATGGCATTACAGGTACCTTTTGCACAATTGTTATCAGAATGTTGCTTTTGCTGTTTACAGCAATCCTTCTGCGCACTTTGTTTGCAGTAAGATGTTGATGCCTTAGTATGCAAAGTGTTTGCCATCCCCGACACCGAGGATAGGAACAGAATACATAAGGTAAAGAAAACAGCGAGATACTTCATTATGTGTTAAACTTATATTTTATAAAAATATTGTAATAAACTGCGTTATCCTTTAATCCATTATCCGCCAAGGTACGGATACATCGGTGGGGTCAGTTTATATAATTCCGTTAAAAATTTATATCCTTTTGTACTAAGTTTTTACTTTTAACAGGCTGGCGTTGATTGCGACAACGACCGTGCTGACGGTCATTAATACGGCCCCTGCTGCCGGGCTTAGAACAATGCCTTGGTTATAAAGCACACCGGCTGCCAGTGGAAGTGCAATTACATTATACCCGGTTGCCCAGGCCAGGTTCTGTACCATTTTACGATAAGTTGCCTTTCCAAACAGGATCAAACTGACAATATCTTTAGGATTGCTGTTCACTAATACAATACCGGCAGTCTCCGCCGCTATATCACTGCCAGATCCGACTGCGATGCCAATATCTGCCTGCGCCAGCGCAGGGGCATCATTAACCCCGTCACCGGTCATGGCCACAAACTCTCCCTTGCTTTGCAATTCTTTGATCTTTTCCAATTTTTGATGAGGTAATACTTCAGCGATAAAGCTATCCATGCCCAAAGTTTTACTTACACTGACGGCTACTTTTTGATTATCTCCTGTGAGTAAAATAGATTTGATGTGTTCATCTTTTAGCGTATTGATGGCTGCCGCTGATTCAGGACGTAGCTCATCTGATAAAGCAATATATCCGGCCGGTTTCTTGTCCATGAGTACAAATACGACCGTTTCCGTGTCGTTGGCTGTAAAGCTCTCCGGTATAGCTAATTGATGTTCTTTTAAATAACCCGGACTAACTACCATGATCTTTTTACCCATAACAGTCGCTTCGACACCCTGACCCGTGATAGCTTTAAAGCTGTCTGCCTTAGGAATATTGATCTTTAGATCCCTCGCTTTTTGCAGGATGCCGGTAGCGATAGGGTGTTCTGAATTTTGTTCGAGTGCCGATGCCAGACGAATAAGCTCTTTTTCGTCCAGGTCTTTATCCAGCAACACGATCTTTGATACCTCAAATTTGCCTACGGTAAGCGTACCGGTCTTATCGAACACGATGGTGGTGATCTTACGGGAGTTTTCAAACGCTGTCCGGTTCTTGATCAATAGACCATGTTTTGCTGATAAAGCAGTTGATTTGGCAACAACTAAAGGCACAGCCAAACCCAAAGCGTGTGGGCAGCAAATCACGATAACGGTCACCATCCGTTCCATGGCGAAAGCTAATGTTTGCCCGGTTAAATACCAGTAAAGAAAAGTGCCGATGCCGGTTACCAATGCGATCACAGTTAACCATTTGGCTGCTGTATCTGCTAAAAGCTGTGTCTGAGATTTGGATTTTTGTGCGTCATCCACCAGTTTAACGACCTGGGACAAATACGAATCCTTAGCCGTATGGGAAACCGTAACCTTAAATGAGCCATTGCCGTTAATAGAACCAGCGATCACTTTATCACCTTTTCCTTTTTGTACCGGCTTTGATTCCCCGGTGAGCATGGATTCATTCAGATAACTTTCACCCTCCAGGATAATCCCGTCGGCCGCGACTTTTTCTCCCGGCTTGACCAAAATAATATCATGCTCTTTTAATGTAGCAGTTTTTACATCCTGAATTTTATCACTCATGACCAGGTGCGCATCCGCTGGCATTAACTGCACTAAAAGTTCCAGTTCATTGGACGCGCCCATTACCGAGCGCATTTCCATCCAATGTCCCAGGAGCATAATCAAAATCAGGGTAGCCAGTTCCCAAAAGAAATCCATGCCCTTTAGCCCAAATACAGTGGCCGCGCTATAGGTATAGGCGACGGTAACCGCAAAACCGATCAGGGTCATCATACCCGGGTTTTTAGCCTTCATTTCGCTTAGCCAACCACTTAGAAACGGCCAGCCGCCATAAACAAATACCACAGAAGCCAAAGCAAAAAGCAGGGCGGATGAACCGCTAAATTGAATGTCCAGGTGCAGCCATTGCTGAATTTGCATAGACAACAAAAGGATTGGAACAGTCAGCACCAATACCACATAAAAACGCTTTTTAAAATCAGCGATCATCATAGCGTGATGGTCATGGCCCGACATGCCCATCACGCTATGATGATCGCTGCCATGTTTCATTTTGCTGTGATCCATCGTATCGGCCTCAGCTTTATGGTCCGCTTGCATATCGGCAGACATTTTATGCCCTCCCATAGCATGATGATCGTGTTGGTTTTTCATCGCTGTAAAGTTTAATAAGTTAACGTTAATCCGCCTCCCAAGCCCATATCACTATCGTAATGCGTTGATAAAGAGAAATATTTAGTTACAATATACCGTAAACCTGCCGCATATTCCTTATCGGTATTGACCATAAGAGTCATACGCAATCTTTGTGCTAACGGTATGTCTTCACGTCCTAATTGAAAGCGTAGCTTTCCGTTCCCGTCTATCCGCATGTCGGCCACAAATAACATGGGCAGCGTATAAGCGACACCGGCAACGACAGTATGCCGATTTTCCTTGTTACTGACCTGTCCGAAAAGGTTCTTGTAGTCGCTTCCGAAAATGTTTTTTTCATCCGGGTTGAATTTTTTATAATGATAGTCAAACCCGACATATGGGAACAACCACTGGTTACGTCCGATGTAACGGCCAAGCATTGTTTCACTTTCGTAACCCATCATGGCATCAGTACCTAAATGCCACATAGTTGTCGCTTTCCAACGCGTGCTGCCTAGCATGACCTGTCCGTCCGTGCCGTTACTTTCCAGGCCCACACGACCCATCAGGTGAGGCATCTGATCATCCCAGAACAGTTTACGCTGCGCTAGCTTTGGATCGGGAATATCAGGGTTCGGCGGTGAGTTCTCATAACTGAATACCCTACCCATGCCGCTCATCATGTGGTATAAGATATGGCAGTGAAAGAACCAGTCACCGCCCGGCTCACTGGCCGCGAACTCAATGGTATCCTTTTCCATCGGCATAATATCCAGTACATTTTTCATCGGTGCGTACTCACCCTGTCCGTTCAGCACCCGGAAGTCATGTCCGTGCAGGTGCATCGGGTGGCGCATCATGCTGTTATTATACAGGATGATACGCAGGTTCTCGCCTTTTTTGATCAGTATCTTATCCGACTCGGAAACCGTCTTATTATCTAAGGTCCAAACATAGCGGTTCATATTACCGGTGAGATCGAACTTCAATTCGCGCCAGGGACCTTTTGGCAATGTGGTTTTGTTTGGATCACGCAACATATTATAGTTAAGCGTAACGATGTCAGGGTTATCAGCAGCCATGTTCATGCCGGACATACTTTTGTCATTTGCCATTTGCATTCCCGGCATACTTCCTTTTTTATCGTCCGTTTCAGGCTTTTCCTCGCCGGTGATCTCCGGATACATGACGGTATTCATATCCATGATCTGGTTTTGCATGGTCATACCATCCATCTGGACCATATTGCCATTCATATCCATCATGTCGTTCATCATTTTCATCCCGGCAAAATATTTCAGTTTCGGCATTTTGCCGGCATGTATTTTCTCTCCTTTACCCAACCAAAGCGAAGCCGATTTTGTCCGATCTTCGGGAGTTACCAAAAACTCGTAACTTTTATTTTCAGGTATCGTCACGATCACATCATAAGTTTCCGAAACGGCGATGATCAGCCTGTCCACTTCCACCGGTTCCACATCATTACCGTCCGTGGCCACTACGGTCATTTTTCCGCCTGCATATTTAAGCCAGAAATAGGATGAAGCGCCGCCATTTGCGATCCGAAGCCTTACTTTATCACCCGCTTTATAATTGGGTTGTTCGTTCTGATTAAGTCCGTTGATCAAGAAATTATCATAGTAGACATCGCTTACATCCATAGCATTCATCCGCTTCCATTCATTGCCCACCTTCGTTTTGAAATGCCCGGTTTTTATCGCCTCCAAATAACTTTGGGTAGTACCTTTTTTAATGGCGAACCAATCTGTTGCGGCATGAAGACTGCGTTGTACCTCCTTAGGGTTCATATTGGTCCAGTCGCTTAACACTAACGGAATTGTTGGAATATCCCATTCCTGTCTTTTATTCATGATGAAGGCACCATACATCCCGATCTGCTCCTGTAAACCCGTATGGCTATGGTACCAATGGGTTCCATGTTGTTTGATCGGAAATTTATACAAGTGGGTAGCTCCGGGTGGGATCGGCATTTGCGTCATATTCGGCACTCCGTCATAACGGTTAGGAAGAAAAAGCCCGTGCCAGTGCAGAGAAGTTTCTTCTTTGAGTTTGTTATGTACATAGATCTCCGCGGTATCTCCTTCAGTAAAAGTTAACGTTGGCATAGGAATACTGCCATTGACAGCTATAGCCCTTTTAGGCTTACCGCCATAGGTTACCGTAGTATCTGCGATATACAGGTCATAACGCACGGTCCGAGGCGGGTATTTGGCGGCTACCGTTTTGAGCGGCCCGAGGCGGTCTTTAGCGCCCTTTGTAGCGGCAGGATCGGCAGGCATGGCCATTCCATCCATTTGCATATTTTTCATTTGACCCTCCTTTTTAGCGCTGTCCGCCACGGGCATCTTCATACCGCCTTTCATTTCTATTGCTCCCGCTTGCTCTTGGACGAGTTTCATACCACATTTGGGACAGTTGCCCGGCTTGTCCGAGTGGATATCCGGATGCATCAGGCAAGTATAATAAACCGTGTTCATTGCGGGCGTTTCCCCCATTTGCATTTCATTCGTACTCCTGGTTGTTACCGCCTTGCGTCCGCTGCCTACTTTCTTAATGGCCTTCGGCTTTTCTTTGACAAGCTTCATCCCGCATTTCGGGCAGTTCCCTGGCTTATCCGCATGGATATCCGGATGCATAGGGCAGGTATAAGTGGCCGTTGCCTGTTTTTGCATCCCGGCCATATTCTGCATATCGTTTTGAGCAAATGACGCTTGCGCCAGGCAGAGCATCACCACCACGATCAATATTTTTTTCATTTTCATTTTTCTACAGGCTATCCGTTGTTTGTTTAACCCAGTTCATCAATTCCGTCTTTTCGATTGGGGAAAGCACCGCGTTGCGATGCAGTAAAGTGTAAGAGGAAAGGGGCATAGCGCCCTCTTCCAAACTTTCACTGATCGCACGCATTTTGCTCCTCTGCTTTCGTAGTGTGTAGGTACCGAATGCATTAAAGTTCAACTCCGCTTTACCATCCCGGACATGATTATCCATCATCAGCCTGACTGGTTGTAGCTGGGCATACCAGGGATAATAGGTCTGATCGCTGTGGCAGTCATAGCAGGACCTTTTCAGAATCATACTAACATTCGCTGGAACACGGTAAACGCTGGTGATGTCATGAACAGGCTGGTTGCCTGCCTCATTATGATCACGCGGGACAAACTGGAGAGCGATCAGCAGCAGGGCTGTCACGCCGAATAAGGGTTTAAGCAAACGTTTCATGCCGATTTACTTAATTTCTTCTTTAATAGAACCGCAGGTTGACATTTTAGTACCCAAATAAGGGTTTTTAATCGCTTTGGTTTCGCTTAGCCAATTTGCACCTTTGTTGTTATTATACATCGGGCAATGGTCAACGTATAAGGTTTGTCCTGCTCCAAATAATTTGACCAGATCGGCCATATCCTGGCTCAGCATTTCGAAATGCTCCCGCTGATGAGGCAGCTTACCGGCACTTTCGCCAATGTGCTCTGCCATTTCTTTCGCGTCGCCCGCTATGTCTTCGAATGATTTTTTTTGTGCCGTAGTCAGTGCTGCTTTATCAAAACCGGTAAAACCAGCAGCGATTGCCTTGCCCGCAACGGCTGCATCGTTGCTGTTATCCTCTGCAAGCGCGTTCTTTAATTGCAGGTAGCTTCCTAAAAGGCTTTTAACCGCTTCCTGTGGCCCTGATTTTTCAGCTGACTGAGCTGCGCCGCTGCTATCTTTCGCAGAATGAGCGGCAGAAGAACTGCCGGCATTATTACAGGCAGCTATTGTGAAAGCAGTTACCGCCAATGCGGTTATAACGATGAAATTTTTCATGACAATTTTTTTTAAATGATAAGTAACAACCATGCCGGATCGAAAGACTCGATCAGCACGGTTGTTATTTGAATGAATGATTATTTATTCAGGGTTTCACTTACTTTACCGCAGGTCAGCATCTGGCTGCCGTAATAAGGGTTTTTGATCGCAGCATCAGCGGATAACCAATAGCTCTTTTTCATAGGGCAGTAGTCATAATAAACAGTTTCATCTGTTAGTTTAACTGCTTTGGCCAGCTTGAAGAAATTGGCCGATAAATTGGCGAAATGTTCCCGCTGGTGAGCAATATCCTTACTTTCTGAAATGTGCCTGGCATCGAATGCCAGCTTTTCCTGCAAAAACATGAACGTTTCCATATCAGGAGCCGCTAATGTTTTCATATCGACGGATGCAATGGCTTTGGCAAACTCCGCTGAGCCGGTAGCTGCATCTGCGCTGTTTGATGCAACGAGGGCGTTCTTTACGCCATAATAAGATTTCAATAAGGGACTAACCGCAGCTGATTTGGTCGCTTGCGCGAAAAGTAGTTGAGTAACAGTAGTTGCGATAAGCGCAACCATCAAAAATATTTTTTTCATGATCTTTAAAAATTAAATTACTTAGCAGCATTATATAAATAGCATGGCAAAGCCATGTAAAGTTTAGCTTACGGTAATCAGATCAGGAAACTTTGTATTGCAGTGCGTATATCTCTTGGCGGCGGCCATCGTCGCCCTGTTTTAATTGTCAGTTTCGATAAGCCTAGGTCAGTTACCGGGATCAGGAAAACATCGATCGGCTTACTGATATAAATGAAAGGCGCCAGAACCAGCAAGAGATTGGTTGCAGGAACCTGCTTTGCCTGGGAAATAAAATTATTCACAGCCCCCTGGCAGCAAAAATCTTTCGCAAGGAAAACAGGGTCGCTCGTATTTTTTTCATGGGCAACCATTGAGAAATGTTCATGATGCTCCGAATGAGCGGCAGTTTCAGTATGCTGCCGATGTGACATATGTAATGCACAACTAAAACCGGCAAGGGTGTTCAGCAGGAATACGGTCAACAATATCAGGGCTTTAGCTCTCATTCAGGTACAAACTTAAACATAAACCTGGCGGAAGATTTATATAATTCCGTCAAATAATTATATTTTGCGGTGATTTTAAACGGCAACCCGCGCTATCTTCTGCATGATAGAATGATCGTCGCCAAATTTGCATAGTGCGTCACAATGTTGCCTGAGGTCAGAAAAACAGATATATTTCATTTCCATGTCGCCTTTACGGATCGACGGTCTCGACAGCTGCATAATAACATCTTTTTCGCGCGCATCCGGTACTACCAGGTAAAGAACTTCCTCTTTGTTGTTCAGGCTGCAGCTTAAATCGGTCAGTCGAAGGATACCGGAATAAATACTGGTGCTTTTTTCCACTTCGAAGGCAGCTATGACCTTTGGCGTGCCTTTTTGAAACCAGAGGACATCGATCAGCTTGACTGTATTCAGAACTTCCCGTTCCAGCTTGATCATTGGAAATTCAGGCAGCGATATAAAGCTAAATTTATTCCCGCCCCAATCCTTAGACCGGTCGTTGGAGGCAGCGATCACATCATAGCCAAGCGCATTTCCTATCTTTAACAGGTGATACTGCATTTCGTTATGAAGGTTTTCGTCAGCGGTTTCTTCCCGTTTTTCCTTATGGCGTTTTTCAATCAGTTTTTCCAGGCGGTTCCGTTCTGTTTCAGAAAGGTATTCGTCTTTACCAAGCAGCAGCTTTTGTGTCCCGATCTCAAAAAGCAATCCGGCGAAAGCGCCGGTATCTGATGACAGTGCATTGCAGTGCTTACGGTTCATGTCCATGATCACTTCCCTTATCTTCAGGTATTCGCTCCAACTACCTAATTTCTTTTTATCCTTAAACAGATAATTAAAGCCATTAATGATGGCTGTATTGAAAGGAGGTATCCAAGTGGGATGAAGGAAATATAAGATACTTGCGACCGCGGGGCCGAGGCCTTTGATCTTCAATGCGTCCAGTTTTTCGATTTCTTTGACCACCTGTTCCTCGTTCTTGGCATGCAGACAGTTCTCTAAAAATTGCCCGAAGGCAACCTTGTTAACCTGGTTCTCATAGATATCGGGTATCCGTAATTTTGGCTTCCAGTAAAAAGGGTGGGAGGCTCCTTCGAAAACTTGTTTTTGTTCCGTGATACAGGAGAGGACGAACTCAAGCGAAGATCCTTTAAAATCGTTACCGAAACGTTTATGTTTAATATCGTCTACTACCTGTAAGACGCCGCGGCGTATGGAACGAAATGCTTTCAGACGTTCTTCATTATTAATAAACCAGGTATTGTAAACCGACTCCTGATCGTCCTTATACTGGGTAATAATAGCTTGTAAGTGTTCACTCATAAGAAGGATAAAATATAGGTATCCGCACAAATATGGATACCCTAAAAGTATATAAGTTTATACAAATTATAACAATATGAACTAAATAACAGGCTTTATAACTCCCGTATCGCCCGTATCCGCCGTACAATTTCTGCGACCAATGCCGCATCGCTAATGGTTCCACTTACGATTTGATGGTTTTCAAAATCCGGAACTTCCATAAAGGCGGCTATCTTTCCGTTAATATGGATGTCAAAGCCTGCGCCGTTTTGTACGATCCCGATAAAGTCATCATCGGGACCAAAGAGAAAATAAGGTGCAATGTGATATAGTGGATGTTCCATGATGGCGACCAGTTGTTCATCGCTCATATATAATCTGCTTTCGGGATCATTAAGATCCTCCTCCCGCAGTTGAGGCTGACTATCCGTTTCATCGAACCATTC
>JAICMD010000064.1 GCA_025929405.1 Mucilaginibacter sp.
CAGCAAAGTATTGCCGAAGTTATGGCAGGCTGGTTTAAAAGCGAGGGCCATTGCATGAATTTAATGAACCCCGGCTTTAAAGAGGTTGGCGTAGCGCGCGTTAACGACTATTGGGTACAGGATTTTGGCGGCCGCGAAGCATTTAGCGACGAGCAGCAAAAGCTAATTAAAAGCGGCAGGTACCGTTTAGTGCAAAAACGGGTTACGCATGAATAAAACCAATTAGCGGGATTGTTCAGAGCTTGTGCGAACGAAGCAATGACGGTAGTTAATTATTATTATCCGGCTTCTTCTCTGGTCTTGGCCCGCGTTTGTAAATGATCAGTCCGTTTAAAAAGTTGCGCAATATCTGGTCGCCGCAGGGTTTAAAATTAGGATGATCTTCATTACGAAAAATTGCCCCCAACTCTGTTTTGGTTATCCTGAAGTTTACCAGCTCCAATACTTTAACAATATCGTCGTCGGTAAACTTCATGGCTACCCTAAGCTTTTTCATTATATCGTTATTGCTCATATACGCTTTATAATAAAATACATAGAGGCGCAAAGTATTGCGCCTTTACATATTATTTCTTTGCCTTTTTTGCCATGTCAAGAGCTGTGGTAGTAACATAATACTTGGATATCATGTTAGGCACTTCCCATTTAGGCATATTGCCATTGCGCAGATAGCCCAAATATTTTTCGGTTACGCGGCCAAAGTGCGCCTCATGCCCGTCCTTATATTTTTCGGGGATAATAACGGTGTAGCCCTTACCCTCTTTCTTTACTTCAACACCCGGATATTTTGCCTGTACCACTTTTAACTTAGCGTTTAGCGCCTGTTGAAATGCTGCATCATTTTTAACCGGGTTGATATATAAAACCGGTGTATATTTTTCGGCAGCGGTTTGTTTTATCAGCAAATCAGCTTTGGTACCGTGCAGCACCGCGTATTGGCTGTCGCCGCCTTCAACGGCCTTATAATCCCATTTAGCGGTTACTTTTATATTAACCCCAAACAGTTTATAATTAACCGAGCCATTGGCATATACATGTAATAGGCTATCCTTCACCACATTCTTTTTAAGATAAGCCGGAAAAGCTTTCGCTTTGGTGATGGCATTAAACTGGCTCAAAGTTATTGTGCCAGGCCAACGGCTTGCATTGTTAAACTGAATATCCTTTTTATAATCAACAACTTTATCCGGGAAACATATCCACTGCACCAAATCAACCAAATGCACGCCTACATCCTGCAAGCCCTCGCCTTCCTGGTTAACATCAAAAAACCATTCCGGGCGGGTAAGCACACTGCCTGATACATATTTATAAAAATAATGCACACTCTCCATCTCAACTCCGGGATTTGCAGGCGTACCTTTTTTTAGCGTACCAAATACCTCGGGCAGCATGGCAAATTCGCGCTGCAGGGCGTTGGTTATTTCATAACGCTCGGTCATGATATCATATAAAACCAGCTTCTTTTTGGCAGCATCATCAAAAGCTGCTTTCAGCATTTCAAAGTGTGCCTTATCAATGGCCATAGGCTTATCGCCCAAAACATTAAAGCCTGCATCAATTGAGCGTTTAATATACTCTGTTTTCTTTTGGTTATTACCGGCCATTACTACTACATTACCCTTTTTCTCGGTAATCATTTTATTAAAAAAATCGTTGCCCAGGTAAACCTCTTCCTTCCAGTGCGTGGGGTCATCTTTCCGCTCGTTATAGCCTTTTATTTTATCCAGATGCAGTTGTACATCTTCGCCTTTTGGCGCATAAACATGCACGGTGGCATCAAGGTCGGGCAGCATGGTTTTTTGTACCAGTGCGGCATGAAAATGCCCCGGGTCTAACGTTATCAGTTTTACTGCCGCATCCTTTTTTGTTTGCCCCATAACCGAACCTGTAAAAATTGCTGTGCATACAAAAGCACTGCTAAATAAATTAACTCTCATAAATTATCAGTTTAAACTATACCCGTGAGTAATGGCACAGTATTAACGGTAAAGGTAAAATTAGAAACCATTATCTGCAACAGGCAATTTAATTCAGGCAGCCTGGCTTTTATTTTGAATATAGTTAGCTATCATGGCGGCTTCGTTATGGGTTAGGTTACCCATGCCCGTATATTCCCACTGGTTCATTTTATCATCAAAAACAATGTCGCCCAAATCGGTATCGCCTTCTTGTAAGGCAAAAACGCCTTCTGTATAACATCCGCTGCATGGGGCGGCATTATTATAGGTATGAATGGTTATTGAACGTTTGCCACCCTCGGTATCCAAAGTATAAGTCAATTCACTTTTCATGTAATAATTACAACAACAATTCAGAATTGTTTAATAATTTTTCATTAAAACCGAAGCTTAATTACCAGTTCATTAATTGCATCACGCGCTTAAACTCGTTTTGTATAGGCGCAACAACCTGTACGGCTACAGCAGTAACAGGATGTATAAAATTTAACTGCGCTGCATGCAGCAGCATGGTATTCATCGCCCATTTTTCGGTAAACAATTTATTCTGTTTGTTACAGCCATGCGTACGGTCGCCAATTATGGGATGAAAAATATGGCTCATGTGTTTACGTATCTGATGCATACGTCCGGTTTGTGGAACTACCTCAACCAACGAGTACCTTGATGTTTGATGCTGCCCAAACGGAACATCTAATTCAGCGCGTTTTAATGTTTTATAACCAGTAAAAGCATCCTGCAGGGTGCCATTCTCTTTTCTTAGCGGGTAGTCAATCTCTCCTGCATCAGGTGTATAGCCGCGCACAATGGCCAGGTACTTTTTACCAACCGCGTTCTCCATAAATTGCTTTTGCATAGCAATTTCAACCTCTTTAGTAAAAGCAAAAAGCAATACGCCGGCGGTTTTACGGTCAATGCGGTGAACAGGATTTACCTTTGCGCCAATTTGATCACGTAATAATTGCAGCGCATACTCTTCGGCATCAGCAGCTATTGACGATCGGTGCACCAACAGACCATGCGGTTTATTAATGGCTATCAGATGCTCGTCGCGAAAAAGGATATCAAGCATTTTATATATAACCTGCCAGCATTCCTTTTAAATCAGCGGGAGAATAATTAACTGACTTTAATGTTTTATCATCAGGCTTACGGTAAACCAAAAACCGGCCATCAACTTCCTTGTAGTATGATTCGCATCCTTTACCCCGGTAATGCTCAACGGTTGCATCCGCCTCCTCAACGCTTTTACAAGCCTTGCTCATGTTTGAGCGGTGCACTTCATCAAACAGATCTTTAAATTGTTCGCCCAAGCCAAACTCCAGTATAGCGCCTGATAATACGTATTGCAGATCGCATAACGCATCAGCTATTTCAACCATATCCTTATCGTCAATGGCCTGCTGCAGTTCTTTTAATTCTTCGGCTAAAAGTTCAACGCGCAATTTACAACGCTCCATACTTGGTATTGTTGGTGTTGGCAATATGGGGTGTTTAAACGTGCTGTGAAATTCGGCTACCTGGTTAAGCGAGTTGGTGTCTTTAATCATTTTCTGTTATGGGTTATTATATCGCTAAGTTAAAAAATAGCCGATGCTTGTCAATAGGTAGTTGGTAAGTTGTTAATGACCCATAACACCTATAAGTAAAGTGGGTGTGGCAGTGAGATTCCTTCCCCGGGGAAGGAGCAGGAAGGGGTAACTGCGAAAACCCCTCCCTGCGCCCTCCCGTTGGGAGGGAATCGCACAGGGTCATACTTTTACCGCTTGCGGAAGAAGGGCAGTAATGAGTAACTATTGCTTTTTTATTGCGCTTATCTCGCCGTTGCGTTCCATGTAAACCTTTTCAATTTTTCCCATATCCTCGGTAAGGGCCGATTTGCGTACGCCCTGCATGGTATCTTCCTTACATACCAAGGCCCTCTTCATATTATCGTTAATAAAATTTCCCTTCTGGTAAAGTAATATTTTATCGCCTTCAACCATGCTGGCAAATTTGGGATTTTTAACCACAAGCCATCCAAAAAAGCGATGAAGCAATACCGTAACAAAGCAGGAAATAATTACAGGCACAAATGGCGAAGCGCCCACAACGGCACGGCTTAATACTGCGCCAAATGAAATTGTGATGATATTATCCAGCGGTGTATGCAAACCGAACGATCGTCTGCCTGATATCCTTATTAATAATAACGCGATGATAAAAACTATAATGGCCCTGCTACTCATTTGCAAAGCGTTAAGGTCTTTTCCCTGTCCAAATATTTCGGTTAGTATGTCCATATTAACTATCTTGATTTGACATAAAACAGTTGATATTCTTCAAAGTTTTGCAGCGGGTTAAACATTGCTTACCGGTAGTAAAAAAAGGCATTATCCGATATCTGGTATTTTACCGGTAGTAAAATAAGGCTATTGGCGGGTATTGTGGATTTTACCGGTAGTAAAAAACGACTATTTGCGGATATAATCAATTATATAAATCACATAAAGTATTGATTTACAATAATATAAAATTAAAATCATCAAAAACCATCAAAACAATGCGCAAAATATTTTTTTATTTGCAGCGATAATATTTAGCCACTGATTTGTTTCAATATACAAAAATTAAAGCGAAATATAAAAAGGCTGGCAGACGTAAACCAATCAATTTGTTTACTGCATTGTTAATATACCACAAAATATATAATATTATATTTGTCATATCGCCGCATGTTCAACACAAACTTTACATCAAATATATTTTCCCAATATTTTACTGATGAGGTTTTTGGCCTGAATGAACTTACGGCAAACGAAAAAAAGCTTACAACCAGTTTTGCAGCCAAACGCCTGCACGATTTTAGCACCGGGCGTTATTGCGCGCACCGCGCATTAGCTGCTATTGGGTATCCACACGCGGAAATATTGACCGGAGCCGATAACCAACCTGTTTGGCCCGAAGGCGCAGTAGGGTCAATCAGCCATTCGGGAAAGCTTACCGGCGCCATTGTTGGGTTACGCCCGCATTTTTTATCTATAGGTATAGATATTGAAACTACCGGTAAGATAAAGCCTGATGTGTGGCGGTTGATATATACCCCCACCGAGCAGGATTTTTTAAACAAATTTACCGGCGAAGAACTGGCTTTTTATACTACCCTGCTGTTTAGTTTTAAGGAGAGTTTCTATAAAATGCAGCACCCGCTTACCCATACTTTTTTAGAGTTTACTGACGTAGAAGTATTTTTTAACGGCAACATTTTTGAGCTGACCATTTTAAAGGATTTTGACGCAAAAAAAGCACTACCGCAAACTGTGCCATTACATTATCATCAACACAATAACCAGGTTATAACCTTCTGTTACTTAGGAAACAAATAAACGATTACAGCTATTTAAAGTAAATAAAATTTCCATTGGCATGTATTTTGTTAATTTTTGGTTAAAAAAAACCAAATTTAAATTTTATGAAAAAGTTAGCAATAGTAGCCACAAGCTTGCTTTTGGCCCTTACCATTAACAGTACAAAAGCACAAACGCCCGGCACATCACCCGGTGTTACACCAAACGGAACCATACCAAGCGGTACACCTAACTCAACCGGCGTATATCCAAATGGCACAACCACTAACCCGGCAGGCAGCAGTACCGTAACACCGGGCAGCAGCACTACTACACCTAATGCAAAACCGGGCAGCACCGATCCGGCTGTTACACCGGCAACGCCAAACCCTGTTGTACCAAACAATACTGATGGCAGTAATAATATGGTAGTACCGGGTTCAACAAAGCCTTCAGCTATTACACCCAATGGCACAAAAGGATCTGATTCCGTACCGGGAAGCAAGCCCAAAAAACAGTAATTTTTAGTTGACAATAAATTAAACTGAGCGTATTGGTGAAATGCCAATACGCTCTATTTTTTTAAACATTATTAATTAACTGCGCTTATATGTAAGTTTGATAACCTTATAACTTACACCATTGAAAAAGTTTTTATATACCACTATAATGCTGCTTTTTGCAATAGCGGCAAAGGCTCAACAGCCCGATACCGTTAAAACAGGCATTTATATTACCAGCATACATGATATTGACTTTAAGGCTAAAGAATATACTGTAGACCTATGGCTTTGGCTTAAATACAAAAACAAAAAATTTGATTTTGTACAGAACCTGGAGGTACCACAGGCAAAAACGGTAACCAAATCCTTCTCGACGGTTGACAGTACCGGCGGCCGTATTTATTTGCTAATGAAACTGCAATGCGTAATGAAGGATTCGTGGGCCATAAATAATTTTCCGTTTGATAGCCAGAAGCTGCGGTTCTCAATAGAAAATTCGCAGTTTGACTCGGGTTCGCTTGTTTTTGCACCCGATACCTTAGGTAAACATTTTGACCCCTGGTTTACGCTGCGCGGATGGAATATTGACAGCATTAACATTTCTGCCGGCACCAAAATTTACGAAACCGGGTTTGGTGATGAAACCCTGCCAAAACCCCGCAGTGTTTACAGTAACTACAAGGTTGTGCTAAAAATAAACCGCGATGCGATGGGCCTGTTCTGGAAAATGTTTTTAGGGATGTACATAGCCTTTTTTATAGCCTATATGTGTTTTTACATCCATAAGGACAGTATCGACTCGAGGTTTGGTTTAAGCGTGGGCGCCCTGTTTGCGGTTATTGGTAACAAATATATTGTTGATGCTTCATTACCAGAATCAACCACGTTTACGCTGGTAGATACCTTGCACGGCCTAACGCTGCTGTTTATACTATCGGTAATTATTGCTACCGCCTTTTCATTACTGCTTATTAAAAAAGGCAAGGCGGCGAAGGCGCAAAAGCTGGATTTTATTATAGCACAGATATTATTAATAAGCTATGCATTATTAAATGCATGGTTTATATATGCAGCCAATTCGGGCAGTTAATATTACGATTAACCTATTGGTTGGCTGCTTTCAATAACCACAGCCGTTAAATGTCTGCTCGGCAGGCGCGTAACCGGTTGCGTACCTACGGCACGCAATTAAATACCGGTATTATTAGCTACCGGTATTGTACTCCTAACGGAGTATAATATTCGCCGGTTTAATTAACCCAAGTTGCCAGGTATTATTAGCTACCGGTATTGTACTTCTAACGGAGTATAATATTCGCCGGTTTAATTAACCAAGTTACCAGGTATTATTAGCTACCGGTATTGTACTCCTAACGGATATAATATTCGTCGGTTTTATTAACCCAAGTTGCCAGGTAATAACTTAAGTACCTGACCACTCCTATAGGGGTTAAATATTTGTAGAAAAATAATATAAACCACATCCGCTCCGGTAGGTGTGGTACAGTAGTATATTTACGGTACGCTAACCATTTATCCATTTATCTACAATGATTGGCCCCTAACGGAGCTTTGTTAATCCGCAACTTTAGTTAATTAACTTTAATCATTTTTCGGAATCAGTGCCTCGCCTTCAAAAACTACACCCGGCCAGCCATTAGCCATAAATTGCCTGATGTTTTGATGATCGGTACCTGCCGGGTTAGCTAACACCGCCTGATAATGTTCTGCAAATAAATAAAGCGTATCCCCCTTACTCAAGTTATTTAACTTAGCAAAGGCAAACACCCTGGCGCTGCCCTGGTTTTGCGTAGCCTCGTTAAATGCCTCGCCATTTTTAAAAGCTGTGGGAGTATGTTGATAGTGGGTTTCTATAAATTCAATAACGTCGTTAAACGGCACTGTTTGTTGCTTTAAACCGGTAAGTAAGCCTGATAGCTCTTCGTTCATTTATCTATTTCAATTTAATATTCGCAATTATAGTAAGTAATATCAGTAAAACTCAATAGCTTTATAAACAACCGTTAAACTTTTGGCAGCTTAAAATCAATAAACTTTTGCCCAGTGGGCCTGCATCGGTTTTAAACTCGCCTCCTAAATTATCAATCAGTTTGTCGATAAGTGGTATGGCTTACGCCCCAGCATTTTTATTCTCATTTAATAAATAAAAACCTATATTTCATAATTGCTTAAAGCATTAAATATTAATCTTTTACGATAAGAATAACATAATAAATTTCTAAATACTTTTTGTTAGCGCAAAGCGAAATAACTGTTAGTGATTGCTTTACTTTCCGATACAGAACTTACTGAATATATTTTCTAAAAGATCATCAGTGGTTACTGTGCCGGTAATTTCGCCAAGGTAATGCAGGGCTTGTTTAATATCCATCGACAGGAAATCAGAAGTAACACTATCAATGCCATTTAGTACGCGAGACAACGCCTCTTCCGTTTTTTGAAGAGCCTCCAAATGGCGTATATTGGTAACCAATACTTCATCGCCTGAGAGCTGTTGTTTTATAGCGGCCGAATATATTTTTTGCTTCAACTCATCAATATGCTGTTTTTCCCGGGCTGATATAGTTATGGCCTCAGATGGTAAGGCAGCTATTTGCCGGGAACTTAATAAATCAATTTTGTTGGCTACAGTTAACGTAGTTACTCCCGGCTTTTGCAGGCTTTGTATATCGCTGGTTAATTCATCAGGCGTTATTTGTTCGGCATCAAAAACATAAACCAACAGGGCCGATTGACTTATCTTTTCCATAGTGCGCTGCACTCCTATTTGCTCAATGGTGTCTGTAGCTTCGCGTATGCCTGCAGTATCTGTAAGGCGAAAATTGATGCCCCTGATGTTCAGCACTTCTTCAATAGTATCGCGCGTAGTTCCCGGTATATGGCTCACAATAGCCCTATCCTCATTTAACAATGCATTTAATAACGTGGACTTTCCCGCGTTCGGTCTGCCTGCTATTACGGTGTTTATCCCCTGCTTAATAGCATTTCCCAACTCAAACGATTGTATCAGTGCGGTTATAACCCGGTTAATTTCAAATATTAATTTTTTAAGTTGATCGCGATTAGCAAATTCAACGTCTTCTTCGGCAAAATCAAGTTCCAGTTCAATTAATGATGCAAACTGTACCAACTGTTCCCGTAATTGCTGTAACTGATTACTAAAGCCACCGCGCAATTGCTGCAGGGCAACCTGTTGCGAGGCTTTGGAGTTAGATGCTATCAGATCGGCAACAGCTTCGGCCTGCGAAAGATCAAGTTGCCCATTCAAAAACGCCCGCAGCGTAAACTCTCCTGCTTTGGCTGCACGTGCGCCCTTTTTTAATAATAATTTGATGATAGATTCAATAATAAACGCCGAACCGTGACAGGAAATCTCCACCACGTTTTCGCGCGTGTACGAGCGCGGGGCTATAAATAACGACATCAATACCTCATCCAGAATAACATCGCCATCCACAATATTACCGAAGTGTATGGTATGCGATGCCTGTTGGGTTAGGTCCTTACCACTAAAAACGCTGTTGGCAATGGTAATAGCATCCGGTCCCGAAAGGCGTATAACGCCTATGGCACCAACACCGGCGGGGGTAGCAAGGGCAACAATAGTATCTTCTGTATGGGTCATATTGTCTGAACTATGATTTTCAAGATTTTAAGATCAGAAGATTTCCTACAATCTTTAATCTTAAAAATCTTGTCCAAAGGTCGCAAATTAGTGTAAACTACAATCATCATCCATCAACTAAAAAAATTAACTTGCGTACCAATTATGGTAACTTTTTTTGAAGCTTCATTAGCCACGGTATCAGTGCATCATGTGGGTAACCAGTCGCAAAGCGAAATGTATTCGTTATCTGATGAGCCGCTTGTTTTACAGGATGAATTGGTAAACAGTTTATTAAAGCAATACTTTTTATCGCCGTTTGAAAAGGTGAACGAAGTTTATCACCTGATGCATAGCAGCGACATTAACCTTAATGAGATATACAATTTTGCGCAGCAGATTTTTGAGGATAAAGATAAATTTCATGAGGTATCGCAACAGATAGCCAAATACCTGTATTCGGTTGCCAATCATCCTAAAATAAAAGCCGGCGAGTTGTATATTGCTTATTTTAACGATGTACAAATAGAGGGTGAATTACTGGATGCCATAGGCATATTCAAGTCTGAAAATAAGGAAACCTACCTGAAAGTTTACCCGGATAAAGGCGGTTTTAAGCTGGATTACGAAGAAAATGCCATCAACATAAATAAATTGGATAAAGGCTGCCTGATTTTTAATACCGATAAAGAAAACGGTTATAAGGTTGTAGTGGTTGACAAAGCTACTGCAGGCCAGGATGCCGCGGTTTATTGGAAGGATGAATTTTTGCAATTGAAGATTCGCAATGATAATTTTAACCAAACCAGCAATACGCTAAGCATCTATAAAAACTTTGTTACCAATAAAATTGATGAGGAGTTTGAACTTACCAAAGCTGATAAGATCGATCTGCTGAATAAATCAATGAAGTACTTTAAGGATAAGGACACTTTTGATTTGGATGAATTTGCAGGCGAAGTTATTGGTAATCCGCAGGCTATTGAATCATTTAAAAACTATAAGCAACAATACGAGGACGAATACGAAACCCCTATTGCCAATAGTTTTGAGATATCAGACAGCGCCGTTAAAAAGCAGGCTCGTGTGTATAAAAGTGTTTTAAAATTGGATAAGAATTTCCATATCTACATTCATGGCAATAAGGAACTGATTGAAAAAGGTTTTGATGATGATAAGCACATGAACTACTACAAGGTATATTTTAAGGAAGAAGCATAGGGCCGATTTGCCACTAATCGCCCTTTAACGCCAATCAGGGCTGTTGTTTTGTTAATTAACAAGATGTAGATTTATAAACCAATTAAACTATCCTGATTATGAATCCATCACTAATTAACTGGCCTGCGGTTTTTGTTGCAGCAATTTCAAGTTTCGCCATAGGCGGCGTTTGGTACAACCCATCCGTATTTGGTACCGCCTGGATGAAAGACAGCAACCTGTCTGAAGAGCAGATAAAACAATCAAACATGAGCAAAACGTTTGGCTTTGCGGCTTTGTTCTCACTGGTATCATCAGCTAACCTGGCCGCCTTCCTTGCCGAACCAACTACTACAACTTCATGGGGTGCTACCGCAGGCTTTTTAGCTGGGATATGGACCTTTGCGGCCATTGCCACCCACAGCATATTTGAACAAAAAAGCTGGCGGCATATTTTTATAAATGGTGGTTATAGCGTGGTATCATTGGTGGTTATGGGTGCCATATTGGGAGCTTGGCGATAATCCCGTAAAAGAACTATAAAATGGATGTTATGAGCCTCGTACCATGATGGGTATAGCCCTTTACGCCATACCATTCGACAAGCTCAGGATTGACAGCGCTCTTTAAAAATTATTTTTAAGACTTACTAATTATTTATAAGTATAAAACTGATATGACCCATAGGGTCTACTTATTTGTAGCACATAGTTAATAATATGTTTGCCCTGTTAAGGGCTACCCTTCGCGAATTTGGGTAACCCCTAACGGGGCAATAATGTAATCGTGATAATTATTCTACAAATAGGCAGACCCTAACGGGTCAATGGTGCTTAACAATCTTCGTCAATACTATTCACTCACCGCTCACTGCGAAGCGTTGCCTGATAGCCTCATACAATATTACCCCCGTAGCTACCGATACATTAAGCGATTCTATCTCGCCATACATAGGTATTTTGGCCAGGTGATCGGCTATGCGGATAATTTCGTTGCGTACCCCATCTTCTTCTGATCCCATTACAATAGCTGTAGGCGCGGTAAAATCGGGTTTGTAGATATACTCCTGTGTTTTTTCGGTACAGCACACCAGTTGCAGTCCCGACTCCTGTAAAAACCTTACCGTTTGCATAAAGTTATCATGGCGGCAAACCGGTATTTTATATAATGCCCCTGCCGATGTTTTAATAGCATCAGGATTTACCTGTGCCGATCCTTTTGCAGGCACTACAATGGCATGTACGCCGCAGCACTCGGCCGTGCGGGCAATAGCCCCCATATTACGTACATCGGTAATAGAATCTAAAACCAATATTAAAGGCACCTCCCCTTTTTCGTAAATCTCGGGGATGATGTCCTCAACCCTTTGATAGGTTATGGGCGATATAAAGGCAATTACTCCCTGGTGGTTTTTTTGCGTAATGCGGTTAAGCTTTTCTACCGGTACCTGCTGGGCCACGATGTGATGCTCGTTAAGCTGTTCTTTTAACTCATTCAATAAACTGCCGCCAATACCGCGCTGAATGTATAATGATTCTATCTCCTTGCCCGCTTTTATAGCCTCAACCACGGCACGTATACCAAAAACTACCTGGTTACTTTCGCGCGGGGGCCTTGAATTATAGGTCATTATTTTTAACTATTAAATAAGGCAACAAAAATAGCTATATTAATTGGTTTTGAAGTTATTGTACCAAAAAGCCATTTTGGTTTTTTTATTTAATTAACATTTCAAAAGTTTATCAACAACGGTATAAGTTTTTGACTGTCAGCAACGTTAAAAATATACCAACAGTTTATTAACATTATGATGTTGACTTGATGCGCCAAATTAACATAAAAAATAACTGCATTATTTTTAAATGTTGATGGATAGGCGGCTTATTTGTATATTTTTGGATGTATGACTTTTGAGAACGAATCCTCCTTTAATAAGCCTAATACGAATGACCGTAGAAGCCGTATAACTAATCCTACTCCTTACAGTGGGTTGGGCAAACTGCCCCCGCAAGCTATTGATTTAGAGGAGGCTGTTTTGGGCGCCCTAATGCTCGAAAAAGATGCACTTTCATCAGTAATTGATATTTTAAACCCCGAAGTATTTTACCGTGATAATCACAAAAAAATATTCGCCGCCATAAAAACGCTGTTTGAAAAAACATCACCGGTAGATATTTTGACCGTTACCGCGCAGCTTCGCAGCCAGGGCGAACTGGAAATGATAGGCGGCGCGTATTATATTACCGAACTAACCAACCGTGTAGCATCAGCAGCCAATATTGAATACCACTCGCGTATCATTATACAAAAGTTCATCCAGCGCGAATTGATACGCATCTCAACCGAAGTGATCAATAACGCTTATGAAGATACTACCGATGTACTTGACCTGTTAGATAAAGCCGAAAAGAACCTTTTTGACATCGCCCAAAACAACCTGCGCCGCGATTCGCGCAAGATGGATGATATTTTGCACGAAACGCTAAAAGAAATTGAGGCGCTAAAAGATAAAAAAGACGGTCTTACCGGTGTAGCATCGGGCTTTACTGATCTTGACCGTATGACCTCGGGCTGGCAAAAATCCGACCTGGTAATTATTGCTGCCCGCCCGGCAATGGGTAAAACAGCGTTTGTATTAAGTTGCGCACGTAACGCCGCGGTTGATTTTGCCAAGCCGGTAGTGGTTTTCTCGCTTGAAATGTCGTCAGTGCAGTTGGTTAACCGTTTGGTATCAGGCGAGACAGAAATTGAACAGGAAAAGATACGTAAGGGCACGCTGGAAGAATGGGAATGGCAGCAAATACACTCAAAAATTGGCAGGCTTGAACAGGCCCCGCTAATTATTGATGATACCCCGGCATTGAATATATTCGAGTTCAGGGCCAAATGCCGTCGCTTAAAGTCGCAGTATGATATTCAACTGATCATTATAGATTATCTGCAATTAATGCAGGGCAAAAGCGCCGATGGCAAAGGCGGTGGTAACCGCGAGCAGGAAATCGGCAGTATATCGCGTGCCTTAAAATCAGTAGCTAAAGAGTTAAACGTACCGGTAATTGCGCTATCGCAATTAAGTCGTGCGGTTGAGAGCCGCCCGGGCGGTTCAAAAAGGCCAATGCTATCAGATTTGCGTGAATCAGGTTCAATTGAGCAGGACGCGGATATGGTATTATTCCTGTACAGG
>JAICMD010000324.1 GCA_025929405.1 Mucilaginibacter sp.
CCACGTATGCAATATTTTAAGATATGCCTTTTCTCCATATTGATAGCCCTGTCCTTTTCATTGCAGGCACAAAACCAGGCTATTAAACTGGTAAAAGCCAATAATGGTAAAAAAATAAATGTACTGGTAGGCGGCAAGCTGTTTACCAGCTTTTTATATCCCGATACTTTAGAGAAACCTGTTTTATACCCGCTTATTGCTGCCGATGGCATTGTGGTTACGCGTGGCTTTCCATATAACACCAAGCCCGGCGATCCTAATGACCATCCCCATCACGTTGGTTTATGGTTAAATTATGAAAGCGTGAACGGTCTCGATTTCTGGAATAACTCCTACGCTATACCTAAAGATAAAAAAAGCCAGTACGGCTGGATAAAAACCGATCGTATTACCCAAATGACAAGCGGGGCCAGGGGCCGACTGGGCTATCATGCCAATTGGGTAAATCAAAAAAACGATGTGCTTTTGGAAGAGACTACCCGCTTTGTATTCAGCGGAACAAAAAGTACCCGTATAATTGACCGTATTACCACACTTACGGCTAATACTGATGTGGCATTTAATGATGCCAAAGATGGTATGCTTGGCCTGCGTGTTGCCCACGAATTACAAATACTCACCACTGCCGATCAGAAATTTACCGATAATAAGGGTAATGTTACTGTGGTAAAAGGCGGTACTGATAAAGTACCCAATGGTAATTATATCACCAGCGCAGGTATACAGGGCGATGCCGTATGGAGTACCCGGGCCAAATGGTGCAAAATGTATGGTAAAATGGGTGCCGATTCCATCAGCATAGCTATTATTGATCATCCTAAAAACCCCAATTACCCAACCTTTTGGCATGCCCGCGGCTATGGGCTGTTTGCTGCCAATCCTCTTGGCGAAAAAATATTTACAAACGGCAAAAGCGAAATGAACCTGAAATTAAAAAAGGGCCAGTCGGTTACATTCCGGTACCGTATTATAATTGATGAGGGTGCCAATACTATTTCTGCTAAAACGCTTGATAAATCTGCTAAACAGTTTGCAAGAACCTACTAACCGGTATGGTTGGACAAGCTAGCTTACCATGCAATGCACTTATATATGATCCTTCTCCAACTGGTCGGCTACTAAATGTAGCAAGGCTTCATCAACCAGGCCGGGATTTTTACAGATATGTAAAATTTTATGGTTATCCGGTTCAAAGCTACCTATAAAGGAATTATTATCATATACCTCATATTTGCAGTTTTTTCCATCATGGTGCATATAATCGCGTATTTCCAGATGGTATGCTGTATTGTTATGGGTAACTGATATCTCAAATTTTTCCATTACTGTGTTATTTACTTATTAACCGTTAATAGGGCGTAATTGTTGTATACGGAATTTATTGTTTTTAGCTTTTAACACTATCTATTTTTTTTTGAATCAATTGCTTATCAGTTGCTGATTTAGCAAGTTTCAGCGCGGTAAAAAAATGTTGTTTGGCAGTTTCAGCGTCAATGATTTTATATAATTCGCCAAGCAGCGTAAAGTAGTAAGGGTTGGTGTTAAGTTTCAATGCTTCGGCTTCAATAATCGCTATTTCATTACCCTTAACCTTTGCCAGTGCATAGGTACGGTTTAATGCCGCAACCGGCGAATACTCCATAGCCAGTAAATGATTATGCAGTTGCAGTATATTTTCCCACTTTTGGGGTGTATCGGTTTTATTGGTGAGCCAATAAGCTATACCGGCTTCAATATGATATTTTGAAATTGTTTTACCGCCTGATGCCTGATGCAGATAATAGCAGCCCCGTGCAATTAATTCGTTATCCCAAAGTTTTTCATCCTGTTCGTCATATAAAATTATGTCTCCATTGTTGTTTTTACGTGCCGCAAACCGCGATGCATGGAAACACATCAGGGCAAACATGGCATTTACATCGGGTTGGTTGGTTTGCGGGTTTTCGATCAGCATATAAGTTAAACGCATAGCCTCAAGACATAGTTCCTCGCGCAGCACTGCATTATTGCTTTCAGAATAATAACCCTCATTATATAATAAATATAGGGTGGTTAAAACTGGCTTTAGCCTGTTACTGATATCAGTTGGCGAGGGCAATGCAATGGCTATTTTTTCGGCACGCAGTTTTTCCCTTGCCCTGAATAGCCTTTTATTAATGGTTTCTTTGTTTGATAAAAAGGCCGTAGCTATTTCATCAATACCAAAGCCGCATAATATGCGTAGCGCCAATCCTATTTGAGCCTCGGCGGGTATGCAAGGATGACATATTGCAAACAGCATCTGCAATTGGCTGTCAGCAATGTTTTTTTCAGAGAGGTCAATATCAATGGTATTATCAACCGCTTGGATGGCTTTTGCATAAGGTATTACTTTCTCATCAAAAACCTTATTGCGTATAATATGGTTTTTGGCTTTGTTTTTTGCAACAGCATACAGCCAGGCAGTAGGGTTTTGCGGAATACCTTTATATGGCCAGTTCTCTAAGGCGGCCAAAAACGTTTCGGCAGCAATATCTTCGGCAATTTGTATATGGTCAATACCCAATAGTTTACACAATACCGCAGTTATTTTACCTGCTTCCGTGCGGAACAAATGGGGTATAAGCTCATGGTGATTCATGCCAAAGGTGGGTTTCTCAATTAAATCCTCGTCTTTCATAATAAAGATTAAAGATTAGTTGCTTGTCGAATTACTAATCTTTAATCTTCAATCTTTGACAATTAAGCTTTATCATTGCCGCTTTTATGGCCTATTTGCCTTACCTCAACACTATTGCCATCGCCCTGCAGTACCGGACTGCCTTTGGCAAACTCAACCGCTTCCTCAACAGTGTTGGCTTTAACTATCATATAGCCGCCAATAGTTTCCTTTATTTCGCCGAAGGGGCCATTAGTAACTACGTTGTTGTGCCATACTACCCTGGCATCGTCAAAAGGTAAACCGGTGCCGCTTACAAATTGGTTTTTAGC
>JAICMD010000063.1 GCA_025929405.1 Mucilaginibacter sp.
CCGGTAATTATAGATGTTTTGACAGTATCGTTATTTAACCGCATATCGTTTATCACACTCATGGAGAAGTTTCCCTGCACCGGGTTGTTATTGCTGTCTTTTACCTCTACATTCAAAGCTATGCTATCCTGTGTAGTATAACTGCTTTTATGCGGGGTTACGGTAATTCTCAGGTTATCTTTTTGATCAATATAGATCAGGCGTTCATTTAATGTAGCTAACTGGTCATTCAGCAAAGTAAATTTAACGATGCCGCTGGCAAAGGCATTTTTAGGCGCTTTTAAGGTTTGGCTATTGTTTGCTGTTAAATTAACGCTTGCACCATAACATATCAATCCTCTTGATTGACCCAGCAGCATATAATGATTATTTAAACCCTCGCTGGCTTTAATAGTTATAATTACCGAATCGCCCTGAACAGGATTAGTTACCGATAATACCGTACCCGCGGGTTTAACTTCGGGGACCGGGTATTCCTTTTTGGTACCATCAGGCAAATTAATTAAGGCTTTGTAGCTTACGCCCGGTTTGGGTGCAAAGGTAAATGCGCCCATGCCTTTAGCTTGTGCGGTAAAGGCCGCTACTTGTTTGTTTGTATTATCAATGATATTGCCCGACAGGTTTACACCCTTACCATCTTCGCCAATGGCTTTAAAACCAACCTTGCTTGTTATTCCGGCTACCAGGTAACCGCCCTCCGGCATAAACTGTACATCTGTTTTTTCGGGGCGATTATAAATTATCGGGAATTTATATACCGGGAACTTATCATCGTACGAGCCTTTATGCAGGGAGGCATAAACCGGCTCCGGCTTATCCAGCACGGCAATAGCCAGATCAATTGTACCGTTTGGCGAGGTAACCTGCGGCTTATCCCTGCGCAGTATGCTT
The DNA here is from genome assembly GCA_025929405.1 of Mucilaginibacter sp. Lineage (GTDB taxonomy): Bacteria > Bacteroidota > Bacteroidia > Sphingobacteriales > Sphingobacteriaceae > Mucilaginibacter. Next base: position 892 of record JAICMD010000063.1, read on the forward strand.
TCGCCCTGCCGTATGCCTAAAAGCACTTGCTGATTACTAATAAACTTTTTATTGGTACCGGTTAATTGCAGATGTAGTTGGGCTACCTCATCTTTTATGGCTGAATTATAGCCTATCAGCCATTTATCCCGGTTAACATCGCTTACATAAAACTGCTTTTTAAAAATATTGCTTTCGTCAAAGTTGCGCATCCATTGGGTATAGGCTCTTATTGTGTAGCCTCCTTCGGGAAAATCACGACTTGGCAAGGGTATGCTGCCTGAACCCAGGCCATTGGTTAAAATTACCATCCGCCGCGTCTGTACGATATTGCTTTCGTCGCTTAGTTCGATATAGGCGATATTGCTTTGGTTTGATGCCTTAAACGATGATGCATCGAACAGATAAGCCTTAAACCATAGGGTATCATTAATGCCATAAGTTTGCTTATCTAACTGTAGGTATAATTTCTCGGGGGAATGGGTCAGGCTGTAATTTCCTGCCGTCGATACCAGGCTGTTTACAGTGCCGATATAATTTTGAGCCTGAGCAAAAAAAAAGCTAAAAACCAGTGATAAAAAAATTAATCTAAATTTCATACTCGTCATTTGAAAAATAAGCCCAACTACTGATAGGCAGTGGGCTTATAGTAAATAGACACTTTTGTTAGCAAACATTAAACTCGCAGCAATCTTGACCACCACCCATCTGAACACATTGCCATACTGATATACATACGCACTGACCAGGACCAAAGCCAGTGCTCAGGCATACATATCCTGCAGGAGTATTACAAAATGTATCGTCAAAACACTGCGGTCCGCCGCAATTAACGTCGTAACCTCCACCAACAACCTTCCTCATTTGTTCTTTGGATAGTTCTCCTTTACCATCCAGTTTTAACTTTAGCTTTTTCATTTATTTATAAAAAGTTAATTTTGCCGCTATTAATCGGGTTGCGGCTTTTCCCTAAGCCTGTTTTACCGAAGTCAGGCATCTTCATTGTTCGCGAGACAAATATTTTTTGCTTTAATACTTATTAAGTATTAAAGTCTTCGGTTTGCGGCTTAGGGAGGTTGCTCCCGTTAATTTAATGCTTTATGAATGTTGTAATAAATCAGGTTAAAAAGCAGTTGGTAGCTATACCTGCATATAATTATGTTAATCTTTCTTTTGAGTAATCTATCTGTTTCCGGTTGTAAATAGCTCTTGCACAGATGATAGGTTAATCGGTAGTACTAATATAACTATATGTTTAGGACAAATACAAATTTATTTTTAATTAATATTTTCGTTGGCAACAACAACGCATAAAAGGGAAATTTATACACAGTATTTGGTAACTAATTGATACATTATCATATATTTATTAGCCCAATAACAACCCATGCATAAAATAGATTTAAAGGTAATATATAGCATACTATTGCTGTTAAATGGCGTAAATTTATTTGCCCAACCTTATCCTGCTCCAAATAAAGTTGCTGCTGATTTTAAGGCATTGTTAAGCCGCCCTATTGTTGCCGCTGATCCATCGTTTATTACTTTAAATAATAAGGAAATTATTATTGAGCGCGGTTCTATAGCTACCGAAGCTAACGAAAGGATGCCTGTGGTGATCTGGAAGCCTAACACGAATAAAAAGAATTATCCGGTTGTAATATTTATGTCGGGTACGGGCGGTAGTAAAGATAGTAAGGAAGTAACCGATGTTTTATACAGCTTAACCAAACTGGGTATTATGGCGGTATCTATTGATGCACGCTTTCATGGTGAGCGGATACCCGGCGGTGCGCACGGAGGCACAGAATATACTGCTGCGGCTTATGCGGCCTGGAAGAATACCGACCCGACTAAGCAAACACATCCGTTTTTATATGATACCGCCTATGACCTTTGGCGATTGGTAGATTATTTGGCTGCCCGCCCTGATGTGCAGGCTGACAGGATTGGCATGACCGGCATATCAATGGGAAGTATGCAAACCTGGCTGGCCGCCGCCGTTGACAAAAGGATAAAGGTTGTAGTATTAAATATTGCAGTGCAAAGCTTTAAATGGTCGCTGGATAATGATAAATGGCAGGGACGGGTAGGTACTATTAAAGATGGGCACTTGAAAGCGGCGCATGACCTGGGCGATACTGAGATCAATAAACAAAACGTAAAGGCCGTTTGGGATAAAATAATACCGGGCATAACCGGCGAATTTGATTGCCCATCGATGATTCGCCTTTTGGCGCCACGACCCACGCTGATATTAAGTAACGAAAAGGACGAAAATTGCCCGTTACCCGGCGCGCTTATAGCTTATGATTCGGCAAAGGCTGCTTTTGCGGCCCAAAATGCTTCGGATAAATTGATGATGGATGTGGAGCCCAATCAACCCCATCGGTCAACACCAAAACATGTACAAATGACGCTCGACTGGTTTGCCAAATGGCTTTAACGCACAGTATAATGTTATGTTAAATTTTATTACCAATATTATTTACCATCAGGTTTATCACATTAAAAGGTTAGTTTTGGCGTTGGGTAAGTGTTTTGTACCCGCAATAAAATGTTAAAGCAAAGGCTAACAAATAAAATATATAAAATTCCTGTTCTGTTAAAAATAATTGGCCTTTTGGGCTGTTTGCTTTTGTCTGTTTCTCCTGTTTTTGCGCAACAAAAATATACCCTTAGCGGAACTATAAAAGACGATGCTACCGGCGAATTGCTGATAGGCGCATCTGTAATTTTAAAAGGTACAAGCCAAAGTCAAACTATCAGTAACAGTTATGGGTTTTACTCGCTTTCGGCAGATGAAGGTGAGTATACATTAACCTACAGCTATATAGGTTATGCCCCAATAACAAAAACCATATCCTTGCATCAAAACGTTGTATCCAACATTGGGCTTGGTACCAAAAACGATTTGCAGGAAGTTGTAATAAGCGATAAGCGTCCTAACAACAGCAACCTTGTTTCGCCGCAGATGGGGGTTGAGAAGCTGGACATGTCGCAAATAAACAATGTGCCCGTTATTTTTGGCGAACGGGATATTTTAAAAACTATTTCCCTGCTGCCGGGTGTAAAGGCTGCCAGCGAGGGCAATACCGGTTTTTATGTCCGCGGCGGCGCTTCTGATCAGAATTTGATATTACTTGATGAGGCTACGGTTTACAATGCATCGCATTTATTTGGCTTTTTCTCTACTTTCAATTCTGATGCTATAAAGGATGTTTCCTTATTTAAAGGCGGTATGCCCTCACAATATGGCGGGCGCTTATCATCTGTTCTGGATATAAAGATGAACGAGGGTAACAACAAAGAGTATACCGTTGATGGGGGCCTGGGCCTGATATCATCGCGCATAAAATTTGAAGGCCCGGTTGTAAAAGATAAAGGTTCATTTATGATAAGCGCGCGCCGTACTTATATTGATATGTTTTTAAAGGCATCATCAGATACTACGGTAAAGGGCAGTACCATTTATTTTTATGATCTGAACGCTAAATTTAACTATCATTTCGACGAAAAAAATGCTGTTTACCTTTCAGGCTATTTTGGTAAAGATGTATTAGGGCTAAAAAATACTTTCGGGACTGATTGGGGCAATGCCACCGGTACCCTGCGCTTTAATCATTTGTTCAATAATAAGCTATTTTCAAACACATCGCTTATTTACAGTAATTACAGTTATGTAATACAAAGCTTTATTGCTGATAACGACTTTAAAGCAACCTCAAAAATTACAGACATCAACTTAAAAGAGGATTTGCAGTATTATGCCAATAGCAAGCATACCATAAGGTTTGGCATTAATGCAGTAAAACATACTTTGGCACCGGGTAATATTACCTCAACAAAAAGCTCAAGCGTTAACGATAAAAGCATTGAGCAGCGTTATGGTATGGAAACCGCGGCTTATATTAATGACGAATGGCACCCAACTGATAAACTTAACCTGCAATATGGCGTACGTTTAAGCGGCATGTATTTATTAGGTCCCGGCACATTTAATACCTATGATGCAAACGGTAATATAAAAACATCAACTGTAAAAACCGATAATGGCCTTGTGCAAAGCTATTTAAACCTGGAGCCTCGTTTTTCGGCAAGTTATAGTTTAACTGATCAGGCTTCGGTTAAGGCTTCCTATAACCGCAATACACAAAATATACATATCATCAGCAACTCAACCAGCAGCACACCTACCGATCTGTATGTATTGAGCAGCAATAATATTAAGCCCGAAATAGCTGATCAGGTATCGGTAGGATATTTCAGAAACTTTAATGATAACCTTTACGAGTTTTCGGCCGAGGGTTATTATAAATGGATGCAAAACCAGATAGACTATAAAAATGGTGCGCAACTGATAGCCAACGCCAATGTGGAGTCGCAATTATTATATGGCGTTGGACGCGCCTACGGAATGGAACTATTTTTTAAAAAACGTTACGGCCGGTTTAATGGCTGGGTAGGTTACACTTTATCCAGAACAGAGCGTAAGTTTGACGGTATTAATAACGGCAAATACTTCCCATCAAAATATGATCGCACGCATGATATATCAGTAGTAGGTATTTATAAGTTAAACAAACGTTGGACATTTTCGGCTACCTTTGTTTATGGTACAGGCAATGCGGTTACTTATCCTAATGGTAAATACAATGTTGGCGGTGTAACCACCTACTACTACAGTGAGCGCAACGCCTACCGCGAACCGGCCAGCCACCGGTTGGATTTAGGAGCGACACTTGAGGGTAAGGAGCATAAAAAATACCATTCAAGCTGGTCGTTCGGTATTTATAATGTGTATAATCATAAAAATCCGTACACTATAAATTTCCGCGACAGCAAAACCGATCCAACAAAAACCGAGGCGGTACAAACCAGTTTATTTGGCATAATACCTTCGGTAACATGGAATTTTAAATTTTAAATGAAGATGTTTGGTAAAATAAAATATCAGGTACTGTTGGCGGCAATTATGCTGATATGTGCAACATCTTGCCAAAAAGTAATTGAATTAAAGCTGGATAATGCCCAGCCGCAACTGGTTATTGAGGGTATTGTAACCAACCAGTTAATTAATCAAACGGTAAAGATCAGCCAATCGGTACCTTTTGATAACAGCAATGTTTTTCCGCCGGTAAGCGGTGCCGTTGTTACCATTGCCGATAATCATGGCAACACGTATAATTTAACCGAAAGCAGCACAGCAGGTACCTATACAAGCATCAAATTTCAGGGCCATACAGGTTATACATACACCTTAACGGTGCAGCTTAACGGCAAAACCTATACGGCTGCTTCTATTATGCCGGGCCAGGTGCGTTTTGATGATTTAACTTATAAGGATAGTTTTTTTGACAGCGCAAAAAAAATTATGACCGTGCATTATCTCGACCCTGTAAACGTTGCTAATCAATATCATTTTTTGCTGTTTATAAATAATGTACAGGCCAAAACGGTATTGGTAAATGATGATAGTTTTTCGAACGGAAAGTATGTGGATTACGACTTGTATCAGGATAAAAGCGATATAAGGGTGGGCGACAATGTTATGGTTGAGGCGCAATGCGTTGACAGGAATGTGTTTTTATATTGGTTTAGCCTTAGTCAGCAGCAGGATAATGGCAATGCAGGGCCAACCCCATCAAACCCGCCGTCAAATTTAAGCAATGGCGCTTTGGGTTATTTTAGCGCACACACCGTACAACGGTTATCAGTAACTATAAGATAGTTAATTAATGCAGCGGATAATTGAATGTGTGCCAAATTTTAGCGAAGGTGTTAATACCGATACCATCAACAGCATTGCGCACCAGATATCGGGCGTTGCCGGGGTTAAATTATTAAATGTTGATCCGGCTAAAGGGGCAAACCGTACGGTAATGACCTTTGCCGGAGAGCCGGAAGGCGTTATTGAAGCAGCTTTTTTAGCTATAAAAAAAGCAGGCGAATTAATTGATATGCGTACACAAACCGGCGAGCATCCGCGTATGGGTGCTACGGATGTTTGCCCGCTTATTCCCATCAGCAATATCAGCATGGCCCAAACAGTGGCGTATGCCAATAAGCTGGCCAATCGTGTTGGTAATGAGTTGGGCATTCCTGTTTATTTATATGAATATTCGCAGCCTGATAAAAGACGCAGCAATCTTTCAATAATCCGCGAAGGTGAATACGAGGGCTTTTTTAAAAAGATAACCGCGCCCGGCTGGGAGCCTGATTTTGGGCCGCGCCAAATGGATGCTAAACGGGGCGCCACAGTTATAGGCGCACGCGAAATATTGGTAGCCTATAATATCAATTTAAATACAGCTTCAACCCAAATAGCGCATAGCATTGCACAGGCTGTACGCGAAACAGGGAAAGCCATAACCAATGCAGATGGCAGTAAAACCCATATTCCCGGCACCTTAAAAAATGTAAAAGCAATAGGCTGGTTTATTAAAGAGTATGGAAAGGCGCAGGTATCTATGAATCTTACCAACATAAATGTTTCTCCAATTCATAAAGTTTTTGATGAAGTATGTAACCGGGCGGCTGACCATAACGTTAGAGTTACCGGGAGTGAGTTGATAGGTATGATACCCTTACAGGCATTATTAGATGCCGGAAAATATTTTTTGCAAAAACAACAGCTCCCTCAAACTGTTAATGAGGCCGGATTAATTGCCATTGCTGTTAATGCTATGGGGTTAAATGAATTTTCGCCATTTGATGCCGATAAACGCATTATTGAATACCAATTATAAAAAAGTTACGTTTTTTAAGCGTCGATTTTTTTAATGGACAATTACGTGCAATTAATTCGCCTTAAGGTGCGGGTTAACAATGCGCTGATGAGGTTTGCAGGTATTTGAATTATTAACGCGCAACACGGATTAATTAATTATTTAATTTTTATATTTATATTTCATTTATACGTTTGTCTTTATATTTTTTAAACAAAGTGATTAGACGAATAAAGTACACATTCATTTGCGCGGTACTGCTTTCGTGCATAGCCCCTGTATTTGCACAAACTATTAGTCCGGAGCTTAGAGCTTTTAATAAGCGTCTGATAAAATCTGATGTATCTTTTACATTTCCGGCAGGGTTTAAAGAAGTAAAACCGGGAAATACCGGCGATTACCGTTTTGATTATGGTATAGCAAGTGCTGATAACGATTGCGAGATATGGTTGAAGGTACGGTCGCAAAAGGATAATGTTGCTGAATATTTACGAAAAGGAAACAAGCGCGTTACCAATCCCGATTCGTTATACCAGGATATGGGCTTTGAACTGGCTAAGGCCTTTAAAAGCAATACCGATGACAGGCCATTGTATAAGCGCAGCATTCCGCCATTTACACTTAACCGTTACAATGCCAACCTGGGTAAAACCTACCTGATAAACCTCGCTGACGAACCTGAAACCAAGCATTATAAATTTGCCATGCTGGTTGTTTTACAAAAAAATAAAGTGGGTACAGTTATGGCAGTATGTTTTGCCAATGATTTAGGCCCCCGTTTTTTTAGCAACCTTAACAGGGCCAGTAGTTGCCTTAAATTCAATTAATAATTATAAAATGTTGATAAGTTAGGATTGTTTGAACATAAAGTTCGGCATCAAAGCTTATTTTTGCTTTAGGGACATCCCCTGTGTTTTTTATTATATGGCAGAAGAAATAGATTATAGCGAAGATAGCATCCGCTCGCTCGACTGGAAAGAACATATCCGCTTGCGCCCCGGCATGTATATAGGCAAACTGGGCGATGGCTCGGCTTATGATGATGGGGTGTATGTTTTGCTGAAGGAGATCATTGACAACTCCATCGACGAGTTTGTGATGGGCGCAGGTAAAACCATTGATGTAAACCTGAGCGACCATAAAGTATCCGTACGCGATTATGGGCGGGGCATACCCCTGGGTAAGGTAATTGATTGCGTATCAAAAATAAATACAGGCGGTAAGTATGATAGCAAGGCATTCCAGAAATCAGTAGGGTTAAATGGGGTGGGTACCAAGGCAGTAAATGCGCTGTCAACCGCCTTTACCGTACAATCATACCGCGATGGGCGCACCAAGATAGCCGAATTTGAAAAGGGTGAACTGATACGTGATGAAAAGGAAAAGGAAACTACCCAACGCAACGGCACCGCTATAAACTTTACGCCCGACGATAGCATATTCCGCCACTACCGGTTTATCCCCGAGTTTGTGGAGAATATGATATGGAACTACGTATTCCTTAACTCTGGCCTTACTATAAACTTTAACGGGCAGAAATACCTGTCTGAACACGGGTTATATGACCTGCTGAACCGTAATTCAGATACTGAAAACATACGATACCCTATTATTCATTTAAAAGGCGAGGATATAGAAATAGCCATGACCCACGGGCAGCAATATGGCGAAGAATATTACTCGTTTGTAAACGGACAGCATACTACGCAGGGTGGCACACACCAGGCCGCCTTCCGCGAAGCGGTGGTAAAAACCATACGCGAATTTTATAAAAAAGAGTTCGATGCTTCTGATGTACGTGCATCCATCGTAGCAGCTATAGCCATTAAGGTACAGGAGCCGGTGTTCGAGTCGCAAACCAAAACCAAATTGGGTTCGCAAAATGTTGGCCCTGATGGGCCGTCAGTGCGTGGGTTTATAAATGATTTTGTTAAAAAGGAATTAGATAATTATCTGCATAAAAACCCTGCTGCTGCTGATGCCTTACTGAAACGTATTATGCAATCTGAACGTGAGCGTAAGGATATCGCAGGTATTAAAAAACTCGCTAACGAGCGCGCCAAAAAGGCATCATTGCATAACCGTAAACTGCGCGATTGCAAGGTACACTTTGAAGATGGCCACGAGCGCAGGCAGGATACTACCTTATTTATTACCGAGGGCGATTCGGCCAGCGGATCAATAACCAAATCACGCGATGTGATGACGCAGGCGGTTTTTAGCCTGAAAGGTAAGCCGCTAAATTGTTTTGGGCTGACTAAAAAAGTGGTGTATGAAAATGAGGAGTTTAACCTGTTACAGCATGCACTTAATATTGAGGACGGACTGGAAAACCTGCGTTATAACAATATTGTAATAGCCACCGATGCCGATGTGGATGGCATGCACATCCGCTTATTGTTGATGACCTTCTTCCTGCAGTTTTTCCCTGACCTGGTAAAAGCCGGTCATGTTTTCATCCTGCAAACACCACTGTTCCGCGTGCGTAATAAAAAGGAAACTATTTATTGCTATAGCGATGAGGAGCGTCGCGATGCCATTGCCAAATTAGGCAACAAGCCCGAAATAACACGCTTTAAAGGGCTGGGCGAGATATCGCCTGAGGAGTTTGGGCTGTTTATAGGTAAAGACATGCGCCTTGACCCGGTGATACTTAAAGATGCCAATATCAAAAGCTTGCTGGAATATTTTATGGGTAAAAACACGCCATCGCGGCAGCAGCATATTATTGGCAACCTAAGGGTTGAAAAGGATGATGAGACTATTAACCCAACCATAGTTGCCGAAGAGGAATTGCCGGTAGCGGTATAAAAAACATTTATATCGTACCAATTAATTAGAAAGCTATTGATGATGATAGGCTATGCTTAAACTGTCTGCGCTTACATATTTGGCTGCTTTTAATTCCTGTAAAGCCATGTTGGTTTTTTTGATATCAATACGGTCCGACTTGGGTTTTGTTAAACTCTCGGCTGCCGCCGGATTTTGATAATAATGCAGGATATGCTCTTTTAGCGGATAAGTGAGTTGTGCAAAATGGTTTTTTGCTAATTTAATAACCAAATCACTATATGTTTTATCGGCCAGTCCATATTCGCCGGGGGCCGTCAATTTGCCGGTATCAAAATCAATATCAGCAAACGTAGTTTTTTCTTTCTGCAATTTATTTACTGCGTCTTCATAATGCGAAACTGATGAGTCAAAACCTGCAATAAATAAACGCTCGCCTTCAGTGCCCGGATCCTTGAATTTTAATGACTTCAATGGCCCTATTTTAGGTGCCACCCGTATAGCAAATGACAATACTACCGCTGTTATCCCCGGTTTTTCCCTATCTTTTCCATATTCTTTTTCATATTCCTTTCTTTTCATCCGGTACCTGAATTTCTTTTCGGTAATACCGGGATCGGTTTTTATCAAGTTCTGACTTTTAATAACCCAGGCGGTTCGCGTTAATACAGGCAGCAATCTTTTAACTGACCACCTGAATGTGGCTACTGCTAACGGGAAATTCATAAAAACGGATGTGATTTTTTGTCCGTAGGTTTTTAGGAAGGCCCGTTCAAGCACCGGTTGTGCTACCTGGAAACCAATAAAATTATGGTATGATTGCGGCAGATAATTGCCCCGTGCAGTTTGAAGCACATCAAACGCAAACTCCATGCGCTTATGGGATGTATGGTCATTATCATAAGTAACCACATTGCCAAATTTTTGCATTTTAGGATAAATAATAGGCACTGCAACATTGGTTCCCAAAGAGTGCCCGTATTCATCGGTCATATAATGTGCCAGCGCCCCAAGGGCAAACGCATATTCGTACAGGTTTCGTGATTCTGATAGCAGTGCCGACACGAAATCGCCGCTACGTACATAATGTACAAGGTTTGTGAAATAGGTATTACCGATCGGTAAATAACCCATATCGGCATTAAGCGAACCGCCATAAGCATATGATCTTGCTTTTTTTAATGAATCGGCCGGCGAACCGGGATATTTAACACGCAATAAAGGCAGGATGGATTTATCCCAGGCAGCATCAATAACGGCTTCATGTGCCAGTACAGAATAAGCCTTAGATATTTGGGGCTTTGCAACTGTTATAAAAACAACCAGCAGGATATATTTATATAATCGAGGCACGAGTATATGTTTATCTACTCATTAAAAGTTAAAACGTTGAAATTGTTTGCTTCGCAAGGAGGCTTTTTTATTTTAGATATTATCCTTATCTTGTTTCCCCTCGTTTTTTCAGCGGGATTAATAAATGATAAATCACGAAATTAAAGTAGCTTTTGATGAATACACCTCATTAAAAGAACTCCATAAAACTGATCAGGATCTGTGTGCCGAAGCCGTAAAGGCAATGCGGAATTCGCACTCGCCTTACTCAAAATTCAGGGTAGGGGCAGCGTTAAAATTGCAAAGCGGAAAAATTATTCATGGCAGTAATCAGGAAAATGTAGCCTACCCTTCGGGCTTATGTGCCGAACGCGTAGCGCTGTTTCACTGGGGTGCCAACCACCCGGATGACCCTGTAGAAAGCATGGCCGTAACCGCCCATACAGATGAGTTTAAGCTGGTTAAGCCCGTTACTTCCTGCGGATCGTGCCTGCAGGTAATGGCCGAATATGAAAAGAAACAAGGCAAGCCCCTGCGTGTATTGCTGTATTGTATTGACGGCCCGGTTTGGATAATAAACGGCATCGAAAATTTATTGCCTTTTTTGTTTTTTGAAGAAAGGCTGGCCTGATTTTTTAACGATTTTGTACCACAAGTGTCCGCGCTTAAAAAAGCAAAACTTGAGCTATTTTAGTCATAAAGTGTTGGTTTAAAATACGATACATGGATTACTTCACTGACAAACTGTACCACGCTTGTACCACGGTGTCCGCGCTCGCGCGGACGCGGACAGTGGTACACTTAAATTTTAAGCTAAATAAAAAAAGGCCGTTAAAACATCTTTAACAGCCCGTCAGTAAATATATTTTTAATTAAGTATTATTAACTACCGAAGTATCTACCTTAGTTATCTTCCACCCCGAAACAGTATCTTTAATAGTTACTAAATTAACACGGGTATACGTATCATATTTCATTTCAACTTTCATAATAGCGTATCTGTCATTATCCTCAACCACTGATGAGGTGCATTTGCATGATTGTTCTACATTCTCGCTTGCTTTATAAAAATCAAGCGCCTGGGCTTTGTTTACGGTAATTGTGCGTTCGCCTCTTTTCATGTTAAACTCCAGTTCCTTGTCCATTACTTCGTCAAGCCCGGCAAGTTTGCCATGAGCGGCGGCATTCATAAATATATCAAGCACTTGTAATTTGGTTGGTTTATCGGCCCTGTTAGTTGCGCCCGCAACATTGCATACAGCAAGCATAACTAAGCCCAGCATAATTGATTTTAAAATTTTCATAATATTGTATTTAAGGTTGTTTATTTGTCTATAAGACAACGTTTGTAATGCGCACGTTACAATCAAAATAAAAATAATTATACTTTAACAGTTAGCCGGTTTTTTAAATATTATTATAATAATGGTGCAGTTTAACACGATGATTTTAAAGTTTGGCGAGATGGGCGAAAAGACCGGCTGGCGATATATTGAAGTGCCCGCTGATATTGCACAACAGCTTAAACCCGGCAACAAAAAATCGTTTCGCGTTAAGGGAAGTATTGACAATTATCAATTCGGCGGATTTGCACTAATGCCCATGGGCGATGGTAAATTTATTATGGCGCTAAAACTGGCCGTAAGAAAAGCTATACACAAAGAAGCAGGGGCCATGGTAGCCATCAGCCTGGAGGTTGATACCGGTTTTAAAGTTGAAATGCCTGCCGATCTGCAGGAATGTTTTGATTTTGATCCTGAAGCGCAGGAGCAGTTTAACAGCATGCCTATGTCGCACCGTAATTATTTTATCAAATGGATAACCGATGCAAAAACTGACGAAACACGTGCGAAGCGCATCGTGAATACGGTAAACGCTATGCTGCGCAAGTGGTCATTTAACGTGATGATAAGGGAGATGAGAAAGGAGTAATAAAGTGTTATAACTTTCTTTTCCTGGGATTTTGCCTATTATCGAAAACAGATAATATTTCTATTTCCGTTTGAGATACCTTGAAAAACAAGGATGTCTGTGGCGAAATAACACAACGATGTATGTTGCGACTTTTTATAAATATCTGAAAATGATCAGGGGACTTTTGTATGCGTTTAGCAGCGCTGTCAATTTGTTCTCTTACCCGTAATGCA